>CALDGV010000297.1 GCA_937941745.1 uncultured Prosthecobacter sp.
TGCCGAAAGGCATGGAGGTGCAGATGCTGGAGCTCGAATGGCCCAAGCTGCATCCCACAAAAGACGGCCAGCCGAATCATCCCGGCTATGTTTCCGGTGAACTTTTCGGCGCGAACGGCCTCGAAGGCATTCCCGACAATCCACGCGGCCGCCGCAGCATGTCCTGGGAGATGCGCTGCAAAGGCAAAGGCGAATGGAACACCTACGATGTCGTCTGCGTCGATGGCACGGTGAAGCTCTCGATCAACGGCAAGTTCGTCAACGGCATCAGCCAGTCCACCGTGCGCAAAGGCTACCTCTGCCTCGAATCCGAAGGCGCGGAGATCCACTTTCGTAACATCAAGATCATGGAGTTGCCTGGTGGTCGCGTGACGCCGGAGCAGACGGCTCCGGTTGTGAAGTAAAGCATCTCCGATTGCTGATTCGCCCCTCGCGCACCTCCCATGAGGGCGGCAGATTCTCCGACTCCGACCCGTAGGTCTGCCAGGCGAGGCATAGTCTGGCCTGCGAGGTCTGGAAGATGCGGCGGTTGCGCACGATGGCATCGAGACACTCGCGCGAAGCAGCTCTTTCAATACGGAGCGAACTCGCGCACGAGTCGCTGTCACTCGACCGCCATCGGCTCAATCAGGTGGTAGAATATGCCAATTAAGGACGCCTTTTTCACTGGACGGCGGCAAGTTTGAGCCTGAGTCTCCATCCAAATAATCAACGCATGAATAAGATCACACTTGGCAAGTTTCTCATCCCGATCGTTGTCGGCGCCGCAGTGCTGGCTGGTGGTTACATCTGGTATCAATCACGACCAACTGGCTTTGGCGGGGATTTTGCCAGTGGCAACGGGCGCATCGAGGCCACGGAGATCGATGTTGCGACAAAGATGGCCGGCCGCGTGGCGAACATTTTGGTGGATGAGGGAGATTTCGTCAAAGAAGGCCAGGTGCTGGCACATATGCAGGTGGATGTTCTGGAGGCACAGCATGAAGAGGCACAGGCCCAGTTCAGACAGGCGCAAAACGCCATCGCCACGGCTCGGGCCCAGGTCACGGCGCGCAAGAGCGACAAGCTGGCCGCCGAAGCCGTGGTGATCCAGCGGGAGACCGAACTTGACTCGGCGCAGAAGCGCGCTGCACGCACCAAGATCCTCGCCACCGAGCGCGCAGTATCGACGCAGGATGTGGAGGATGATGAAGCAAGAAGCAAAAGCGCAACGGCGGCGGTCACCGCTGCGAAGGCTCAGGTGCTCGCGGCACAGGCGGCGATCGAGGCGGCGGACGCGCAGGTCGTGGGCGCACAGTCACAGGCGGAGGCCGTGCAGGCCACCATCGTCCGCATCAAAGCTGACATAGAAGACTGCTCGCTCAAAGCGCCGCGTGATGGCCGTGTGCAATATCGCATCACCCAGCCAGGCGAGGTGTTGGGAGCAGGCGGCAAGGTGCTCAACCTCGTGGATTTGAGCGATGTGTTTTTGACCTTCTTTTTGCCGGAGACCGCCGTCGGCAAAGTGGCGCTGGGCAGCGATGCCAGGCTCATTCTGGATGCCGCGCCGCAGTTTGTGATTCCGGCAAAAATCTCGTATGTGGCCAGTGTGGCGCAGTTCACGCCGAAGACGGTCGAAACACTAAGCGAGCGGCAGAAACTGATGTTCCGCGTGAAGGCGAAAATCGACCGCGCTCTGCTCCAGAAGCACCTGCAGAAGGTCAAAACTGGCGTGCCCGGCGTGGCTTGGGTGAAGCTGAATGAAAAGACCGAGTGGCCGGCGGAACTGACGGTGAAACTGCCGGAATGAATGCGCCTGCTCCAGTCGCATGCATGCGTGGCGTCAGCCTGTTTCATGGCAAGACGCGGGCGCTCGACGACATTGATCTCGATGTCCCGGCGGGATGCATGGTTGGCCTCATCGGGCCTGACGGTGTGGGCAAGTCGAGCCTGCTTTCGCTCATCGCGGGTGCGTCCGCTGTGCGGAAAGGAAGCGTAAGAGTGCTGGGAGGCGACATGGCAGACGCGATGCATCGGCGGGCGGTGTGTCCGCGTATCGCCTATATGCCGCAGGGGTTGGGGAAGAACCTGTATCCGACGCTGTCCATCGAGGAGAACCTGCAATTCTTTGGCCGCCTCTTCGGGCATGGAAGCACGGAGCGGCGGCGGCGCATTGATGAACTGACCACCCGCACGGGGCTGCGGCCCTTCCTGGATCGTCAGGTGAAAAAACTGTCTGGTGGCATGAAGCAAAAGCTCGGCGTGTGCTGTGCGCTGATTCATGATCCCGATCTGTTGATTCTTGATGAGCCGACCACAGGCGTGGATCCACTCTCGCGCCGCCAGTTCTGGGATTTGATCGACAGCATCCGGCGTGATCGCCCGGCCATGAGTGTGATTGTCGCCACAGCCTACATGGGCGAGGCGGAACGCTTTGACTGGCTGGTGGCGATGGATGACGGCCGCATTCTCGCCGAAGGCGCGCCTGCCGAGCTGCATGAGCGCACGAGCACCGATTCTCTGGAGGAGACCTTTATCGCGCTGCTGCCGGAGGCCAAGCGCCGCCTGCATCAACCCGTCGTAATCATTCCACTGGTCGGGGAGGAGAATGAGGACATCGCCATTGAAGCGAAAGACCTCACCTGCCGATTCGGCGACTTCACCGCCGTGGATCATGTGAACTTCCGCATCCGGCGTGGTGAGATCTTCGGCTTTCTTGGCTCCAACGGCTGTGGCAAGACCACGACGATGAAGATGCTCACCGGCCTGCTGCCCGCGAGCGAGGGGAGGGCCTGGTTGTTCGGCCATGAAGTGGACACGCGCGATCTCATCACGCGGCGGAGAGTGGGCTACATGTCTCAGAACTTCTCTCTCTACACCGAGTTGAATGTGCGGCAGAACCTGGAACTGCATGCGCGGCTGTTCCAGGTCCCCAAGGAAGAGATTTCCGGCCGCATGCAGGAGATGGCGGCGCGCTTTGGCCTCACCGAGGTGATGAATGCCATGCCGGATGCGCTGCCGCTCGGCATTCGCCAGCGGCTTTCGCTGGCGGTGGCGATGATCCACAAGCCTGAGCTGCTGATTCTTGATGAGCCTACGTCCGGCGTCGATCCCATCGCCCGCGACCAGTTCTGGCAGCTCATGATCGACCTGACACGGCGGGACAAAGTGACGATCTTCATCTCCACGCACTTCATGAACGAGGCGTCTCGATGCGACCGCATCTCGCTCATGCATGCGGGCAAAGTGCTGGTCAGTGGCAGGCCAGATGATCTCGCGCGCGGTCGCGGCGCGACTTCACTGGAAGATGCCTTCATTCAATATCTGCAGGATGCTTCACAGTCCGAGGAAGTCCCGGAGCCCGCTCCTGTGGCGCATGCCAGCATTTCGGAGGACAACCACGCGCCTGACAAACGCTTCAGTATCGACCGCGCCATCAGTTACATGTGGCGGGAGGTCTTGGAACTACGCCGCGATCCCGGGCGCTCCGCGCTGGCGCTGCTCGGCACCGTGCTGCTGATGTTCATCATCGGTTACGGCATCAGCATGGATGTCGAGGACCTCAACTATGCCGTGCTCGATCAGGACCGCACCACACTGAGCCAGAGCTACGCGCTCAATCTCTCCGGCTCGCGTTACTTCATCGAGCGCCCGCCGATCACCGATGCTGCCGATATGGACCGCCGTCTGCGTTCTGGGGAGCTCGCGCTGGCCCTGGAGATTCCGCCGGGTTTTGGCCGTGACTTGCAACGCGGCGCGCAGGTGGAGATCGGCGCCTGGATGGACGGCTCGATGCCGCAGCGGGCAGAGACGGTGCTCGGTTATGTGCAGGGCATGCACCTGGACTGGCTGAAGGACATGGCCTCGCGCCGGATGGGGCAGACGCTGTCTGTCGGGGCCAGCACCATCGAGACGCGCTTCCGTTATAATCCGGATGTGAAAAGCCTGCCCGCCATGGTGCCAGCGGTCATTCCCATGCTTCTCATGATGATCCCCGCCATGCTCACCGCGCTCTCCGTGGTGAGGGAAAAGGAGATCGGCTCCATCGTCAATCTTTACGTCACGCCAGTCACCCGCAGCGAGTTCCTGCTCGGCAAGCAGGCGCCCTACATCCTGCTCGGCATGTTGAATTTTCTGCTCATGACGCTGCTGGCCATCACGGTCTTTGGTGTGCCGCTGAAGGGCAGCTTCCTCGCGCTCGCGGCCGCCGCCTTCATCTTCATCATCTTTTCCACCGGCCTCGGATTGCTGGCTTCTGCCTTCACGCGCAGCCAGATCGCGGCCATGTTTGTCACCATGGTCGGCACCATGATCCCCACCGTGCAGTATGCCGGGCTGATCAATCCCGTCTCCTCGCTGGAGGGCGCGGGCGCCATCATCGGCCAGATTTATCCGGCCACGCACTTCCTTATCATCAGCCGCGGAGTCTTCAGCAAGGGCCTGAACCTTGTCGATCTTTATGCCTCCTTCATCCCGTTGCTGCTGGCGGTCCCCGTCATCATGTTCCTGGCCATCGGCTTGCTGAAAAAACAGGAAAACTGAACCATGAGCCGCGCCGCCAACATCTACCGCCTCGGTGTGAAGGAGCTGTGGAGCCTCGCGCGGGATCCAACCATGCTGGTGCTGATCTGCTTCACCTTCACCGTCAGCATCTACGTGGCGGCCACGGCCATGCCCGAGCCGCTGCACAATGCGCCCATCGCCATCGTGGACGAGGATGACTCACAGCTCTCCGCGCGCATCACCTCCGCCTTTCAGCCGCCGCGTTTCAAGCCGCCGGTGAAGCTCACGCTGGCCCAGGTGGACCCGGAGATGGACGCGGGCAATCAAACCTTCGTCATCGACATCCCGCCGAACTTCCAGCGTGATGTGCTCGCGGGCCGCATCCCGTCCATCCAGCTAAATGTCGATGCCACACGCATGAGCCAGGCATTCACCGGCAGCGGCTACATCCAGCAGATCATTCAGGCCGAGGTGGCGGAGTTTGTGCAGCACTACCGAGGCACTGCCCCCCCTCCCGTGAGCCTGGCGCTGCGTGCCCGCTTCAATCCCAACCTCACCCAGTCCTGGTTCGGCTCGCTCAATGAACTGATCAATCTTATCACCATGCTCTCGATCATCCTCACCGGCGCCGCGCTCATCCGCGAACGCGAGCATGGGACCATTGAGCATCTGCTGGTCATGCCAGTCACGCCGGGAGAGATCATGTTTTCCAAGGTGTGGTCCATGGCGCTCGTGGTCGTATGCGCCTCCTTCATTTCGCTCAAACTGGTCATCCAGGGGGTGCTCGCCGTGCCGGTTGAGGGCTCCATTCCGCTGTTCTTTGCCGGTGTGACGCTGCACCTTTTCGCCACCACCTCCATGGGCATCTTCATGGCCACCGTGGCGCGCAGCATGCCGCAGTTTGGCCTGCTGCTGGTGCTGGTGCTCATCCCGCTGCAGTTGCTGTCCGGCGGAGCGACTCCACAGGAAAGCATGCCCGACTTTGTGAAAGACATCATGCAACTGGCGCCCACCACCCACTTCATCTCCCTGGGCAAGGCCATCCTGTTCCGTGGTGCCGGCATTGAGGTGGTGTGGAAGCCCTTTCTGGCATTGTTTGTCATCGGCAGCGTGCTGTATCTGCTCTCCCTGCGCCGCTTCCGCAAAACCATCAGTCAGATGGCTTGAAGAATGCTACTTTGCTGTCGCCTTCACCAGTTCCTCGACCTTCGTCGTGATCCGTTCCTCCACTGTTTCCGTGTAAGGCGCACGGTGGCCGTATTCAAACATGCCGGTAACGCCTTCGTAGCCGCCTTCCTTGAGCACGCGCAGACTGGGCACATAGCTGAGCAGATCGTTGTTGTAGCCGCAGACCCAGGTCGTGTTCCAGCCATAGGCGGCTTTGAACTTCAGCGAGTAATCCACCACCGTTTCGCCCGTCAGAGCGATGAAGGTGAAGTCCGCGCCGATGCGCCAGACCTGAATCGGATACTTCACGCGGTCCGGCGGCGAGCCGAGCGTCTCGTATTGGCGGATGAAGTGCTCAAACTCGCGTTTCGGCATGCCAGTGAGGTTTGGAACACGTTGCTTCAATTCCTCAAGAGGAATGCCGGGCTGCAACTCCAGCGCCGTCTCGCCCATCGCCGCACGAACTGGCCCGCTGAGCGGTTTCATCGTGCCTGCGACGACCTGGCGCACCGCTTCGGCCAAAATCTTGCCATACATGCCCGCCAGCTCCGTTGCCTCGGCATCTTTGCCGCGAATGCGCGGCAGCGGATTCGCATCGCCCCCGCAATTCTGCACAAACATCGCCACGCAGCCCGGAAGCGACTTCTCCAGCTCAAGCTGCGCAAACCCCGCGTAGTCGCCATTGATGCTCAGG
>CALDGV010000298.1 GCA_937941745.1 uncultured Prosthecobacter sp.
CACTGCCCTCGGGAGGCCTGGGCCAGCCCATCCTCGGTGACCTGGATCCCCAGCGTGGCGGCATCTTCCCACAACGCGCTGATCCGGGCGGCATCCTGGGACACTTCGCGCCCGTCTGCGGTCACACGACCGAGCAGGAGATCTCCCAGCGTCCGCTTTTCGGCCACTTGGGGAAAGATTCCTGGGATGAGGTGAAGCTGGATGTCGAAATCGCCGGTGATGACTTCACAACCCGCCAGTGCGGCGACCACCTGCACGGCCTTGAGGTAGGGGATGCTGCCTGCATGAAAGGTCACCCGGCGTGCCGTCGCACCTGCTGGCACGGAGATGTTGAGCCTGGCCAGCGGCAGCGTCTGCCGGATGTCCGTCTCCTGCAGTTTCTGCCTCAGAAGGAACATGGCCTGGCTGAGCGGCAGGTTTTGAATGGCGATGTCGTTCAACCAAAAGTCATCCAGCAGGCTGATCAGGGTCTCTCCAGGCTCGGCCACGGGCTTCATTTCCAGGGAAGGCGGCTGCGGGGAAAGCGGCTTTTCCAAGGATGCGGCAGGCAGAGGTTCAGGAGGCTGGATTTGCATTGGCCTGCCTGCCTGACGTGTCTTGCCAGTGCTCACCGGGGTCATGGGCCAGAACAGCGCGCTGGTGACACCGAGCACCACCACGGCGGCGGCTAGGGCAAAAACACGGAAGGAAGCCGGAGTCCTGCCTGGTGCTGGCTTGGACGTTTGAGAAAGACGTTCTGTTGCGGCTCCTGGAGTGCGCGGCGTCACGGCCAGCACCTTGCGTGCCTCGGCCTCGACATCGCGGGCCTTCAGAGTTTCCGCCAGCAACCCTTCAAAGCGCGTTGCCGCGGCCAGCTCGGCAGCGCATTCGGGATGTTCTGTCACCAATTGCCAGAGTTTCTCCGCTTCTTCCGCCGAAGCACAGTCATCCAGCCAGCGGTCGAGCAGGCGGGAAAAGTCAGCGCTGTCGGGCGGCGGTAGCATGATCAGGATTCGATGAAGAGGCCCAGGCGACGGAGGACGCAGTCGCGCAGATGGCGGCGCAGGCGGCTGAGGGTCTGGTAGATGGCATCCACGCTCAGGCTCGCTTCCTCAGCCATGCGCTCGATGCTGTGATTCTGATGGTAGCGTTCGCGGATGAGGCGCGCGCCGCGTTCCGGCAGCTGATCCAAGCAGTGGTTCAGCGCTCTTTCGCGGTCCTTCCAGGAAGCCTCCGCCTCATCGGCATCAAAGCCATGCGCCAGGGATTCCAGAGCCTCCGAGGTGCAGCTTTCCGGCAGTTTGCCGCGCAGTCGGCGGTCCTCCAGGATCTTGCGGATGGCTATGCCCCGGGCCCAGGCGCCAAAAGGCCGTGCAGGGTCATACAGCTCGAACTTTTTCCAGAGAATCATCGCCACTTCCTGGAACACATCCTCCCGGGTCACCGGATCACGCACTGCCGCCCCGATGAATGCCCGCAGATCCCCCTGGCAGGCCAGAAAGAGCGGCAGAAAGGTGTCGTGGCTGGGATGAGACATGGGCGTTGTGCACCCTCATCTTGACTTTCGGACCGACTTTCTGACAGAAAATCTTCTCCTAGGCCTCTCTTCCGCTCACATGGGCTCTTTTTCTTCCGCCAGCTGATGCTTGAGGCCCAGGCTTTCCAGCCCGCGCCGGAGTTCTTCCAGGGTCCAACCTTGAGGGCCGGTCTTCTTTTCCTCCACTTTCAGCGGCTGGAAGTGCATGATGAGCTTGCCCTCCGCCTTGTCGGCGACCTCGACCTCGATGGCAGACTTCCATTTCGCAAACAGCGCATCCACTTTCCGGGCGTTGTCACCCTTGGCATAGTCCGGAATGAACAGCTTCATCGAGGCGGTGTAGGGCGTGCCATGCAGCGGCGGGGCATCATACACCGCCTGTGCGATCTGATGCACGCTCACCACCTTGGGGTCGAAGGTCACATTGGCATAGTTTTCGATCCACTGGCCCGCAGTCACATCACTCACGCTCTTCAGCTGGCTGATGGAGTAGTTCACCGAATACACGCAGCTGGGGCACTCCACGCCTGCGACATAAAACGTGAGCGTCACTGGCTTCGGTTTCTCCAGGGACTTGGGTTCAGCCGCCAGAAGCAATGCGGGAAGGGCAAAAAAGCCGGCCAGAATGAGGGCGATGCGAGTCATGAATGAATTCAGATCAGGTCGTGAATGGGTTCGCCGCGTGTGAGCACGTTCATCAGGTTGGGCGGCAGGCCGTCGGTGACCCGCGCCTCGCCCACATCCACCAGAGTGTGCATGATCGTGGCAACAAGATCCGGGATGGTGATGGGTCGAGATGAAGGTTCGCCACCGTTGCGGGCTGACTGACCGATGACCTGGCCCATTTTCAGGCCTCCGCCGTAGATCATCAGCGGAGCCAGGCCGCCCCAGTGGTCGCGCCCGCCCTTGGCGTTGAGCTTCGGCGTGCGTCCCATCTCACCGCAGCAGACGAGCATGATTTTCTCACTCAGGCCGCGTGCCTCGATGTCCTCGATCAAGGCGGACACCGCATGGTCAAAAGGGCGTCCCACGTAGTCCATGCCGGTCCGGCAGGGGGCGTTGTTCTTATCCGCATGCATGTCCCAGACAAAGCTCGTGGTCACCGTGACAAAGCCGCAGCCGCGTTCGCAGAGCCGGCGGGCCATCAGCAGCAGCTTGCCGAGCGTGGCGGCGTTGTCGGCATAGTGCCGTCGGTTGTTCCATTCCGTGCTGATGCGGTTTTCTGGAAGCAGAGGCGCGGTGTCGTAGCGGGCGATCAGCCTCGGCTCCTCCTTGCTGAGGTCAAAGGCATCGGAAACTCCCCTGCGCAGCACATTCAGCGCCAGCGCCTCAAACTCCGACATGCCTGCCAGCGCCTCGTTGCCATCCATCCGGCGCTTCCAGAGGTCTAGCGAGCGCATGAGGGCGAATCGATCGTCGAGGCGTGCCTGAGGCAGGGTCAGGGTCATGTCCGCCTGTGCGCCGCCCCCCATGCCAGGGACGAAGGGCTTGAAGCTGGCTCCCAGTTCACCGCTGGAGGTGAAGTCGCCAAACTGCTTGATCACCGGTCCTGCATCGCCTGCCACTGCCTGGGGAAACAGCGCCACATTGGTCGACATCGCCGTGTCTTTCCGCAGCGGGCCCGCCATCCGG
>CALDGV010000299.1 GCA_937941745.1 uncultured Prosthecobacter sp.
CTTTGATTTTCCCGACCACGGCGGTTTTTCCTTCGCCCAGCGTGGTGACGTTCATCATCGTCAGATCGTCAAAAACGCGCGCATTGAGCACCGCCTTCGATTTGTCCGCCGCGAACCAGAGCAGCGGCTGGTCATCCAGCCTGAACTCTGCCGTCGCCTTCACGGGCGTCATCGTCATCGGGTCGATTTTCATCGCGGTGAAGGCCGCTTGAAAATCATCCGCGTTCTTGCCGACACTTCGATGCTCATCAAGCACGGAAGAATCACGGCTGAAGGTCATCGTGTCGGTTTTGCTCATGGTTTGCGCAGGCAGCGGGATCGGAAACAGCAGCAGAAGGCAGAAGATGCTTTTCATGGTGAATCATGCCACAAAAGCCCCGGATTGAAGCCAGGAAAAGAAGGCTGCTGCCAGCCTTCCTTCGTGAGTGTGGGGCGGATGAGGGCATCCGCGCTCCCGGCTTGTGTGCGCCTCACGGAACCGGGGTGATGGTCCTCACAAGGTCCGAATCCTCAATGAGATGCTTGTTGATGCCCGCGCCGTTTTGCAGGGCCACGAGCACCACCTGCACGCCTTCGCGCCGGGCCAGCTTGATCGCCGGGATCATGTCCGTGTCACCGGAGATCACGATGATGCGCTCCACCTGCTTTTTGAGCGCCAGCGTCGCGACGTCGATGCCGAGACGCATGTCCACGCCCTTTTGCTCCAGGCTGAAATAGACGTCCTGGGCCTGCGGCGGCTGCGGCATGGCAGCCTGCTGGCTGATCGTTGTTTTGACCCAGCGGTCATTCAAAGTCCAGCCACGGGCACGGACAACTCCGAGCCGCATGGCAACAAAGTCCTTTTTCGCGATTTCATTCAGGAAGGTGGTCCTGGCCCGAAACTTGGCCTGTGTGCTGAAATCCACTGCCACCTGGCTGATCGGGTTGGTTTCTCGCCCTTGGTAGGGCGGGCAGTCGTAGTAGAACATGCGATAAAGCTCCTCCTCAGATGAGTTCATCGCCAGAAGGGCGTTTTGATACAAGATGTCGGCTGTGATACCGGCATGTCCGAGCCGGTTTCCCAGCACCTTCTGGAGTCCGATGCGAAACCACTCGGCATCAATCAGGATGGCGGTCTTTTTCATGACTGTAAAAACAAGCCCCCCGTTGCTTTCACAACGGGGGGCAGATAGTAGCCCGCCTACGGGCGTAACGGTGTAGTGCTGTGACACTACATACGGCAGTGCCGTATGCAACTTTGATTTCGCTAGCAGAATCAAACCAGCGCCTTCGCCACAGCCTCGGCGGTGATGCCGAGTTCTTTGAAGACGGTGTTGCCTGGGGCGCTGATGCCGAAGCGGTCGATGCCGATGATCTGGCCCTGCGTGCCGACGTATTTCCACCAGAGGGCGGAGACACCGGCTTCGATGGCGATGCGCTTCGTGCAGGCGGCGGGGAGGACGCTTTCGCGATATTCGGCGCTCTGACGGTCGAAACGCTCCATGCACGGCATGGAGACGACACGGACGCCGGGCTTGCCTTTGGCACCTTCGACGGCCCACTGCACTTCGGAACCGGTGGCGATGACGATGGCCTCCAGCGGCGCGATTTCCTTCACGAGGATGTAACCGCCCTTGAGCGTGCCCTCGCGACGAACGGCGGCACTGACATTGCCCTGATGCGGCAGATCCTGGCGGCTGAGGGCGAGCAGTGTCGGACCGTCGTTACGGCTGAACGCGGCGGCAAAGGCGGCGGCGGCTTCCTCGGCGTCACCGGGGCGGATGACATCGAGATTCGGGATCACGCGCAGACCGCTGACGGTTTCCACCGGCTGGTGAGTGGGTCCATCTTCACCGACGCCGACGGAGTCGTGCGTGAAGATGTAAGTCACAGGCAGTTTCGCCAGCGCGGCGAGGCGAATGCTCGGACGGCAGTAATCGGCAAAGACGAGGAACGTCGCGCCGCTGGCAAGGAAGAGGCCGTCGTAGGCAAGGCCGTTGCAGATCGCGCCCATGGCGTGCTCACGGATGCCGAACCAGATGTTGCGGCCCGTGTTGTTCGTGGCGCTGAAGTCGCCCATGCCGGTGAGGTAGTTCTTCGTGGAGCCGAAAAGGTCCGCGCTGCCGGTGACGAGATGAGGAACGGCCTTGGCGATGTGATTGAGGATCTCACCACCGCTGTTGCGCGTCGCCGCTTTGCCTTCGGCGGGATATTCCGGCACCACTTTGAGCAGATCTTCCGCTTTGAGTGTGCCGTTGCGGGCGGCATCGAGTTGTTTGGTCAGCTCAGGATTTGCCTCACTCCAAGCGAGGAACACCTTGTTCCATTCGCCATGGATCGCTGCACGCTTGGCCTTCAAGTCGGCGAAGTAAGCCTTCACTTCATCGCTGACGAAAAAATGCGTGCCCTCAGGGATGCCGAGGCCTTTTTTGGCGGCATCCACAAACTTCGCGCCGCCTTCACCGTGGCCTTTGGCCGTGCCGGCGACTTCAGGGATGCCTTTGCCGATGATCGTCTTGGCGATGATGATTTTTGGCTTGCCGTTGTCGTTCTTCTTCGCGGTTTCGATGGCGGAGAGGATGGCGTCGAGGTCATGACCGTCGATGGTCACGGCATCCCAACCGAGCGCGGTGTAAAGCGCCTGCGTGTCTTCGCTCTGCGTGACTTTGGCCATCGCGTCGAGGGTCACATCGTTGGAGTCGAAAATGAGGATGAGGTTGTCGAGCTTGTTGTGGGCGGCGAAGGCGACGGCCTCACGCGCCACGCCTTCCTGAAGGCAGCCATCGCCAGCGAGGGCGATGATGTGGTTGTCGATGATCGTGTGCTGCGCGGTGTTGTACTTCGCCGCTGCCATTTTGCCGGAAAGGGCATACCCCACCGCATTGCCCACGCCTTGACCCAGAGGGCCGGTGGTGGATTCCACGCCCGGCGTCTCATGAAACTCAGGATGTCCTGGCGTGATGGAATGCAGCACGCGGAACTTAGATACGTCGTCGATGCTCACCGCGTAGCCGCTCAGGTGTAGCCAGGAGTAGATGAACATCGAGCCGTGGCCAGCGCTGAGGATGAAGCGGTCACGGTTCAGCCATTTCGGCTCTGCTGGATCGCACTGGAGGGCTTGACCAAAAAGAACCGCGCCGATTTCAGCGGAGCCGAGCGGCAGCCCCAGGTGGCCGGAGGAGCACTTGTGGACGGCGTCCATGGCGAGACCACGGGCTTCATTGGCGGCTTGGGCGAGGAGGGTTTTGTTCATGAGCAAAGAGCGAGGGGCGTAGGGCTAAGAGTTGGAAAAAAGCGCCGGAGGCGGCCAGACGCGGGGGCCGATTCTTTACCGGCGCGGGAGTTAGATTCAAGGTCGAAAACTGGGGTGATTCGGACGCTCCAGCGTCCCAAACAGCCGGTCCCAAATCAGCGTGTAAAAGCCGAAGTTGTTCGTCGGCGTGCGATGATGACCCGCGTGGAAGGAACTGCTGCCAATTTCACGCAGGAGCAGCCTGCGCCTCCAGGATTCCGGGAACGGCTCCACGCCCGCATGACCCAGCGTGCCAAATAGAATGTTCAATGAGAGGTAGATCAGCACCGCCGCGCCGGAAAGCGGCACGAGCGTCATGACAGCAGTCATGAGACCGCCAAAACCGAGCACCTCGAAAGGGCTGAGCACAAACAAGCTGATCGCATTCACCGACTCATGCGTGTGATGTCGTGCATGAATCAGGCGGAAGACCCAAGGATGATGCGCGAGGCGGTGGAACACATACATGCCGAAATCCATCGCCCCGAGGAAGATCACCACATCGATCACGCTCCGCCACCACGCCGGATGCGTGAGGCGGATCCAGCCCGCCTTCCACAGCAGCCAGCCGATGACGGCACTGAAAAGCAGCGCGCCTGCGGCAGCCAGCAA
>CALDGV010000300.1 GCA_937941745.1 uncultured Prosthecobacter sp.
GCCCATCTTCTCGATCACGCGCTGCAGATCCTCGTTGCCCGCATACTCGATGATCACAGGAAACCGTTTCCCAGGCTTCCAGTCCGTAGGCAGGTGCAGCACGTGATGCACCTCCGTGCCCTCCCAGCCCGCAGTGGTTTGAACCACACGCCTGCCAGGTGCTGGAGGGCCCTCGGAGAGTTCAGGCACCTGAAGGTCCGGCGGCATGGATTTCCATCCGCCAGACTGCGCCCCCAGGAATCCCGGCAGCGCCCAAAGCAGGGCGAAAAGCAGGTCAGAGGTTTTCATGGCTGGAGGCTGGCATGAGGAATCCGTCTTCCGTAAGGCTCAGGGAATGTTTCTGCAGCCACCCCTCCAACCTCGCTGCATCCATCGCCCCAGGCAGGAGACGGCCCAGGCTGCCTTCACAGCCGCCGCGCTGCTCTTTTTCCTGGCCTGCAGGCATGGCTGGATCGGGCACGGAAAGACTCAGCAGCTCTCCGGTGGCGCGATCCAGAAGGCCGCGCAGAGATCCTGCAGGAGTTGGTTGGGCCAGGTCATCCCAGCACATCACCACGCGGGCGCCAGAAGTGTCGGCCGAGGCCAGCGCCGCAGCGCCGCCGATCATCAGGCGCGGCTCGGCCTTGCAGGCGGCATCCGTGCTGAGGTGCACACGGGGCTTGAGCCGCACATAGGCCTGCAAGGTTTCATGCAGCATTCCACCAGAGGGTTCCAGACAGACCAGGATCTCCCCCGGCTGCGCCCATTCCACCTGGGCGAGCCGCAGCGCATTCGCGGAAGCTGTGTCAGGAGCACTGCGGGCGGCCATGGCGGCAGCGCTCAGATCCAGCCATTGCCGATGAACGGCGGTGGTGGTGGCCTCACGTGCCGTGAGCGGCGTGCCGAAATGAACCCGAACCGGGTAGCGGAGCTTACGCGGCAGCCTTTGAAGGCATTGGCCGCCTTCGTGGGAGAAGACTGAGCCATACAACCCTTCCAGATACACGGGGAGCACCTTCGCATCTCCCTGGCGGGCCATGATTTCAAAGCCTTTGCGCAGTTCGTTGAACATGCCATGACGGGTGATCTGGCCCTCCGGAAAGAGGCAGACGATGTGCCCGTCTTTCAGCGCGGCTCCGACAGCACGGATGGCATCCTTGGCGCGCGTGGCGGAGATCGGCACCGTGCCCAGGATGCGCAGCATCCAGGTCACGTAGCGGATGTTGTACAGCTCATCCCACATCACAAAGCGCACGGGCCGCTGGCAGGCCGCACCAAGAATGAAGGCGTCCATGTAGCTGACATGGTTCGAAAGCAGGAGCACGCCGCCCTTTTCAGGGATTTTCTCCGCGTTCACCGAACGCACCTTGTAGGTGGAGCGGATGATCGTGAGGGCGATGAAGCGCAGCAGGTAGTGCGGAAGCAGGCGCACGGTATAAACCGCCGCCCCTGCCATGAGGAGGGCGAGCACCCAGAACTGGCCGCGGAAGCCCAGGCCGAGCTGCTTCAATCCCACCAGCACCAGCACGGCCAGCACGCCGGCGAGGCTGTCGAGCAGGTTCATCGAGGACAGCACCATGCCGCGCTTCTCGGGTGCGGCACGGTCCTGGATGAAGGTCTGGATCGGCACCATGTAGCAGCCGCCCAGCAGGCCCACGGCGATGAGGGCATGGCCAAAGGCATCCCCTTTCACCGGCTCCGAGCCAGCCCACAGCAGCGCCAGGGCCAGGCCCAGGGCACCCAGCGGGATGATGCCAAGCTGGAGTCCGCGCCGGTTCACCCAGGCCACGATCAGGCTGCCAGCCACGGTGCCCAGACCAACCATCAACGTCATGTGTGAGGAGGCGCTGGCCGCACCGCCCGTGGCCGTGTCTGGATGCAGCGCCATGCCGATGTCCACAAACATGGCCGCAGCCATGCTGGCGACGAACCAATAGGTGGAATTGCCCAGAAAGGAGCGGCGCATGGGCAGATCAGAGAGGCATTCGCGCAAGTTCTTGAAGTGCTCCCACCAAAGGGCCGTGCGGAAATGCGCCTCCGGATGCCCGGGCGTACGCTGGATGGCCAGCCCAGCCAGCAGGGCGGCCATGGCCACGCCAAAGAGAATCCAAATTGGATTTGAGGCCGCACGCCAGGGATCGCCTGTGGCCTCAAAAATCACATCAAACCAGGCACCGCCCACCCCCAGGCCGGCCAGGATGCCCACCATCGTCACCATCTGCATCCAGCCAGAGACAACGCCAAGACGGCGTGAGCCCGCCAGCTCCTTCAGGATGCCCATTTTGGCCGGGCTGAAGAAGGTGGATTGCGCGGCGAGCAGGAAAAAGGCACCCAGGGCCAGCAGGATGCTCAGATCTCCCCAGGCCGCCTCAAAGCAGGCACCTGCCATGAGGAGGATGACCGCCTGGGCCACCAGCATGGCAATCAAGACAGTGCGCTTGGAATAGCGGTCGGAAAACCAACCTGCCACGGGAGCAAAGAGGACAAAGGGAAGCAGCATCATCGCCCCCAGCCAGGCACCGATCTCCGTGCCCAGGGCACCTGCGGCCACCTTGGGCGCCAGCCCCACGAGCATCATCTTGAGGATGTTGTCGTTGAAGGCGTTCAGCGCCGTGGCTCCGAGCACCAGCCAGAGAGAGACGACATTTCGCCGCGGCAGTCGGGCGGCTTGATTCAGGTCAACAGACAGGGCTTCAGACATCGGCGCATAGAGGCAGAGGAAGCCGCTGCTTTCCAGCCTGGATGCCGCAAACCTTATTTCAGCAGTTCAGCGAGGGAGATCCGGTAGCAGGCATCGGTCCGCGACTGCTTTTTGTCTTCACCGCCGAGGCAGTAAAGGTGGTCGCCGAGCACTGCGAGGCTCACCATCGCCTTGTAGGGGAGTGGTGTGGCGGCCCGGTAGGTATCCTTGGCCGGGTCGTAGAGAAAGGCTTCATCCGTGAAGCCTTCGGCGTCGTTCTTGTAGCC
Organism: uncultured Prosthecobacter sp.; assembly: GCA_937941745.1. Taxonomy (GTDB): domain Bacteria; phylum Verrucomicrobiota; class Verrucomicrobiia; order Verrucomicrobiales; family Verrucomicrobiaceae; genus Prosthecobacter. The sequence continues at coordinate 2,947 of CALDGV010000300.1, forward strand.
ACCCGCCAGATACACCTGCACATCCACCACGGAACCACGGGGCACGGTTTCACGGTGCAGGGCCGCCGCACTGAGGCCGCGCACCGGATAAGGCAGCGGGCGCAGCGCCTTCCATGCCTTCTTGCGCAGGTCAAAGACATGGGCCTGATCCAGGTTTGCCACGGTTTGAGCGGCATCATCCCAGGTGCCGCCACCCAGCACGTAAAGCCTGCCCAGCGCATCCATCGTCGAGGCGGCTGTGACAAACGGCCGGCCAGGGTGTGTGGCCAACTGGGTGAGCTTCAGCGTGCCGAGGTCCAGGCCCCAGGTCTCACGGCCCGCCTTGGCCAGCGAGGTTGAATCCGGCGCACCACCGGCGAAAACCAGGGTGTTTCCATACACTCCGCCCGCCGCCAGCACGGCGTGGAGGGGCAGCTGGGCAGGCCGAGCCACCACC
>CALDGV010000301.1 GCA_937941745.1 uncultured Prosthecobacter sp.
GCGGCATCCCCCCCAAAAAAAAGCGCAGGCCTTTCGACCTGCGCCCAGAGAGTGTGATGACAAAAGTCTTACCAGCCCTGGCTGCGGCTGTAGCTGGCTTCCGAGAGAGCGCCAGGCTGTGGAGCGAACTCGGTGTAGCCCCACCATGGATCGATCTTCTCTTTGCGATAGTAAGGCGGACGATAGGTCAGCTTCCAGGAAGGCACCGGGAAGGTGGCGATCTCATAGGCACCGTAGCCAGCACGGACGACCATGCGCTTCAGGCCTTCCACGAAGAAATCAGAGGCGGCAGCGGTCACGCCTTCGGAATCCAGGGTCTTGTTCCAGATCTGGAAGGGCTCGCCAGCTCCGTAAAGGACGTTGCCGATGCCACGGCTGAGCTTGCGGCTCCAGTTGTAGTGATGGCCGGGGGGAGACTGAATGTCAGCCTGCGCCACACTGCAAAGAGTGACGGCGGCTACGAGAGCGAGAGCAAAACGATTTTTCATGAGAGCTTCGAAAATTAGCCAATTTGAAGCTCTTCTGGCAAGAAATTATCTCACTTTTTTCCTCGGAAGCCCTGGAGCTGCCGGAGTCGGCCGATCCGGTCCGCAGCAGCGGTCACTTCAGCCTGGGTCAGAACCCCGTCACCATCCCTGTCCGCCAGGAAAAGCTGCCCGGCCAAGGCCCCGGCTTCAGCCCGGGTGATCCGATCGTCTCCATCCTTGTCCAGAAGGGAGAAATTCTGCTCGACCCGTGCCCTGGCGATGCCCGCCTCCAAGCCTGCATCGCCATCTGAAGCCACGGCCGCCCCTGCACGAAAGGCATCTCCCAGGGCCAGGCTGAGGAACTTTTCCTCCCGGTAGCTGCGTTCGGCGTCAGCCAGCTGGACGATGAGCAGCTTCTGGGAAGGGATGATGTAGAGCTTCTGCTTCCCCTTCCCTGCCGCCATGACCAGATCCGGAATGGGGTCCGTGGGCCGGGCCTTCCAGAAGGTCATTCCATAGGTTGGGTTCGCCGGAGCTGGCTTGAAGCATTCCGCCAAAGATTCCGGCTTCACGATCTGCCGCCCTTCCCAGGAACCGCCATTGAGGATGAGCAGCCCAAATTTTGCCCACTCACGGGCGGTGAAATAGGCACCGCTGGGCAGGTGTGGCATCTGGTCACCATCCTCGCGCCACAGCTCATACTTCATGCCGATGGGGGTGAAGAGCCGCTTCTGCAGGTAGTCCAGAGGGTCCTTGGCTTTGCCGGAGGCGAGGAGCTTCCGTCGCATCAGTTCACCGAAGACTTGATACGGCACGGGGCCATACTGGAACCGTGTTCCAGGTGGACCGGTGACTTCCGCCTGCGCCACAGCCTCCTTGTAGGAGGGAACATTGCCAATGCCCCCGCCCGCGATGCCACTGCTCAGGCTCAGGAGCTGCCGGATGGTGATGTCCTGCTTCGCTGGCAGTTCCTTCCACTCGGTCAAGGTGTCAGAAACCTTCTCATCGAGCTTCAAGAGGCCGTCATCCTGCGCCGCCACCGCCATGAAACCGGAGAAGCTCTTCGTCCCGCTGGCCAGCAGGTGCGGCTGGGTGGCCTGATAACCCTTGAGATAGCGCTCAAACACCAGCTTCCCATCCTCATAAACCAGCATGGCATGACCGTTCACAGATTCCAGGTAGTCCGCAGCGGCCTCGTAGCGGGAATTCGCGGCAGTGCTCGCCGTCGAAACCGCCGCCAGCGTGAGGAGGAGTGATGCGATGAACTTCATGAGGTGGCTGAAACTCCCTGAACACCTCAGGGTTGCCGGAAAACGCCCTGCCCGGAAAGAGGCAGGGCGTTCAGCAAATCCGTTCTGCAAGGCTCAGCTCAGCGCTTCGAGCATCACTTTGAGCTTCGCGAGCTTGTCTTCCCAGTC
>CALDGV010000302.1 GCA_937941745.1 uncultured Prosthecobacter sp.
CCGCAAAGGGCGAGCGTGGGCGGCAGGATGATGAGCCAGGTGAGCTTGTTCATGCTCATCTGATACCAGTCGTTGATCACGCTGGGCATGAAGAACTCCATGCTGTAGCTGCACATGACCGTGCAGAAGTAGGCGGCGCAGAGAAGCAGCACCTTGGGATGCTTGAAAGCCTCGAGCACCGTCATGCGCTTGCCGCGGGTCTTGGCTTGACGCTCGAGCTCCAGCTCCGCTTCCAGGGCCTCGGCCTCTTCAGGCGTCAGCCATTTGGCCTGGCGCGGCCGGTCGGTGAGCAGCCAGAGGACGCCAAAACCGAGCAACACGGCAGGAATGCCCCAGAACACATAGACCCACTGCCAGCCCACCATACCGAGCACGGGTGGATGCGCCGCATCGGAGCCGATCTTGAGCAGGGCGTTGGAGATCTTAGGGCTGATCATCTGCGCAAAGGGCGTGGCGATCAGGAAGTAGGACAGCGCCTTGGCGCGATCGCGTGAGGTGAACCAGTGGGTGAGATAAACGATGACGCCAGGGAAGAAGCCCGCCTCGGCAAGACCGAGCAGGAAGCGCACGATGTAGAAGTGCGTGGGCGTCTGCACATAGGCGGTGAGCGCCGCCATGATGCCCCAGCTCACCATGATGCGGCAGATCCATTTCCGGGCGCTCCAGCGCTCCACCATGAGGGTGCCGGGGATTTCGAGCAGGAAGTAGCCGAGGAAGAAAATGCCGGCCCCGAAGCCAATGACGGCATCGGTGAAGGCGGGCATGTCCTTGACCATAGTCAGCTTGGCCACAGCGACGTTCTGCCTGTCCACGTAGGCGATCATGTAGCTCACAAAGAGCACCGGCAGCAGGCGCATGAAGGCTTTGCGCCGGGCACGATCGAGCGGGGAAGGGGAGTCAGCTGGCATGAAGTTCGGAAAAGGGGGGTTGGGAGTCCGGCGCGCGGAGGGGCTTTCTTTCACAGACTCCCGCCCGGAGGAAAGCTCAAATGACGGGAAGGCTGGAAGTTCCCCGCTCCAGGAACGAAGGACTCAAGTGAAACCCGGCCCCGCCGAGCCGACGGCAAGAATGAAAAGCACCGTGAACTCGAAGCATTTTCTGACCGCCTTGGAGGTGAAGTGACCTGTCTTGTCGAGGAGGGTCTCTGAGGCCGAAATGGAGGCCTGCTTGAGCTGAATGGCCTGCTGCCGGTGAAGCGTGTAGCCATGATGCGGAATGTAGTAGCGCGTGCGCTGGTCGGCGAGATAGACGAACTCCTCACCGCTGCTCTGCCCTCCCTGATGAGCTGGCACGGAGGCACCTTTGGGGCAGTAGGTAAGCACGGGCTCTTTGGCTGAGATGTACCATTCGACCTTGGAGGAAGGTGCCGCACGCCGGGGGGAGTGGCTGCACTGGCTCAAAAAGACCAGGCTGAGGATGACGAAAGCGGCGCGCATTTTTTCGTTATACCCGCTGCCAGCGGCATCATTCAATTCTTTCTCCAGAGTGGCTGCTGACCAGCACGACCTGGCGCGTCAGACATCCCCGCTTGCGCTCTCAGGCGGCGGGCGGCAATCATGGAGGGCATGAAACTCCTCCTTGCTGCTCTGCTCGCCGCCATTGTCTCCTTCACCTGGGGCTTTGTGTCGTGGATGCTGCTAGGATGGCACGAGGCCGGCTGGTATGACTTCAAAGACGAGAAGGCCGTGGCCCAGGTGATTCAGGAAAATGCCACGCACGGCCGGGGCATGTACGTGCTGCCTGCCGTGCGCCCGCCGCTGGACATTGATTCCCCGGAGGAACGTGAGGCCAAGATGGCGGCCTATGAAAAGGCCAAGACGGAAGGACCTTACCTCTTCGCCATCGTGCGCCCCGGCAAGGCGGAGCTGAGCATGAAGAAGAACATGATGCAGAGCTTTGCACGGTCCTTCGTGGGCGCGCTGCTGCTGGGAGCCCTGATGATCCCGCTGACGCTGCCCTACCCAGGCCGTCTTTCCTACGCAGCGGCCATCGGAGCTTTTGTCGGTCTGGCCGCCGATGTACCGAGCTGGATCTGGTTTGAGCTGCCGACCCGCGAATTGATCGTGAACGTGGCGGACCACTTCATCGAATGGACGCTGGCCGGTGCGGTGCTGGCAGCCTTTCTGGGCAAGGAGCCGACCGTGCGCGATCCGCACTGATCAGCGGCTCTTCTGGAGCACGAGCACGAACAGGAGCTGCCCTCCCCGCCACTTCGGACCGGCGATGAAGAGGGGATTTTCAGCCTTGAGCACGGCATCCGTCTTCACCAGCACCTGCTGATCCCTCCAAAACTGGAGGTGGAGGTTCATGCCGCCACCCTCCGCCGGGCCTTTGGAATCGATCTTGAGAAAGAGATCCTTCGTGGGCACCACCCAGCTCTCATACTCCCGGAAGACGTCCTGCAAATGCTGGCCGATGACCTCGTAGCGCTGCCAGGCAAAGGCCTTGCCAAGGCGCTGCGGGATATCGGCAAACTCAGCGGGCACGTCCACCTTGGGCAGCGCGGCGGCTTCCGCTGGGTCGTTGGTGGCAAAGACGAGCGCGCCCCAGACTTTAGCATCCGTGGCAGGCTTCTTCGAGGGCAGCGGCTGCACAGGCGGTGGCTCCTGGCCATGCAAGGAGGCCAGGGCGAAAAACGCGAAGGAGGCAAGGACGAGCTTCATCCGCGTGGAGGGGCCGAAGTGAGGAGCATGGGCTGGTTGCGGGCGTCTTTGGACATCACGGCGACGGCGTGTCCCGCATCATCAAAGAGCGTGGTGGCGGCCACGGCTTCATCCAGCTCGCTGCGGTGGATGTTGAAGCCAACGATCTTGCGGTCTGCGGGCATTTCCTCCAGGCCATCGAGCACCAGCACGGTGGCCTGGGCTTCCTCAGAGTGGAAGCTGCGGGCCTGCACACCCGCATTGGGAACGTAGATGCTGTGCACAAGGTCGTCGGAGCCGCCGCCCGGCGCTCCGGGATTCTGCCAGAGGCTGATGGCCGCCAGGACCACGGCGGCGGCAAGGGCGGTGGGAGCCAGCCAGGGCAGGCGCAGCCAGTCCAGGAAGCCTCCGCTCCGCTCGGCCGCACGGATCTGGCGGTTCTCCTCCTGTGCCAGCCTGACCTGGATCTGGCTGTTGAAGAACTCCGCATACGGCACCGGCATTTCCGCAGGCAGGTGCGCGCGGAGGTCGGCACTCAGGCGCTGCATCAGCTCAGCCTCCGACTTCAAGGCCGGTTCAGCGGCGAGGCGTGCCTCAAACGCCGCCTTGTCAGCAGCGTTCATTTCTCCATCCAGCCAGCGGAGGAGGTCGTGGTCTTCAGGCGGCGGGTTCATAACAGTCTTTGAGGAGTTCCTGGAGTTTCTTGCGGGCGTAGAAAAGGCGGCTCATCACCGTGCCCAGGGAGCACGGCACAGCGGCGGCGATTTCTTCATAGGCCAGCCCTTCGACCTCGCGCAGCAGAATGACCTGCCGATGCTCGGGGCTGAGTTTGGCGATGGCCTGCTGGATGCGATGGCCCAGCTCGGCGTTTTTCAAGGCTGTGTCAGGGGCGGCATCGCCACGCGGCACAGCCTCCGCTCCGGCGGCCACGCGGTGCTCGGTGCGGGAATCGTCAAACTCACCATCGCCCTGGATCTTCTTCTTCCGCAGCCAGTCATAGACGACGTTGTGCGTGATCCGGTAGAGCCAGGTGTAAAACGCGGAGTCCATCTTGAACGCAGGCAGGGCGCGCCAGGCTTTGATGAAAGCCTCCTGCGCGAGGTCCCAGGCCTCGGTTTCATTCTGGATCATGTGATAGGTCATGGCGTAGATCCGCCCCCGGTAACGGCTCACGAGCACGTCAAACGCACGCGTGTCGCCCGCCTGGCAGCGCTTGACCAGGTCGATGTCCGGGACTTCGCCAGGATCAGGCGCAGCGGGGGCGGGCATGTTTTCGGAGATGGCGGGTTTGAGACGGGCCTTGAGGCCGGCCTATTCACAGAGAATTGCGCGCGCATTCTGGCGGCAGGGATCGAAAACGTCAAAGGAATGGTCCCGGAGCTCCCCAGAAGGTCTTCACGGCAAAAACAGATGCTTCCAGCACCTCGCCATGGCATGGCTGCTGCATGGAAAGCACGCCTCTGGCCACCCTCAAAACCCGCTTCGGCCATGCAGCCTTCCGGCCCGGGCAGGAGCAGGTCATCGAGACCCTGCTGGCAGGTCGCAGCGCCCTGGCGCTGTTTCCGACCAGCGCGGGGAAAAGCCTCTGCTACCAGCTTCCCGCGCTACTGATGGAGGGGGTGACGCTGGTCATTTCCCCGCTCATCGCCCTGATGAAGGATCAGGTGGAGTCGCTCCGCAGCCGGGGGATCGCGGCGGCGCGGCTCGATTCCTCCTTGAGCGCGGCGGAGGTTCATGCCGTTTTCGACGACCTGCAGAAGGGTGTCCTGAAACTGCTCTACATCGCTCCTGAACGGCTGATGAATGAAACCTTTGTCGAGCGGCTGAAGCGGCTCCCGATTGCCATGATGGCGGTGGATGAGGCGCACTGCATCTCGGAGTGGGGGCACAACTTCCGGCCGGAATACCTCCGCCTGGCCAAGGTGGCCCAGGAGCTGGGCATCCGTCCCGTGCTGGCCCTGACGGCCACCGCGACTCCGGAGGTGGCCCATGACATTCGGAAGGCCTTTGGCATCACCGAGGCCGATCATGTGCAGACCTCGTTTCACCGGCCTAACCTGCATTTCCGCATCACACCCTGCGCGGCAGACCGGAAGAAGGATTATCTGGCGAAGGTGCTGAAGAAGCGGAAGGGGCCGGGCATCGTCTATGTGACCCTGCAAAACACAGCGGAGGAGGTGGCGACCTACCTCCAGAAACAGGGGGTGAATGCCCTGGCCTACCATGCCGGTCTGCCGGATGAGCATCGCCATGCCGCCCAGGACGCGTTCATGAGTGGGTCGGTGCAGGTGATCGTGGCCACCATCGCCTTCGGCATGGGCATCGACAAGGCAGACATCCGCGCGGTGTATCACTACAACCTGCCCAAGACGCTGGAGAACTACATGCAGGAAACCGGCCGCGCCGGGCGTGATGGCCAAACTTCCGTCTGCGAGCTGCTGGCCTGCGCAGACGACTGCATCGTGCTGGAAAATTTCACTTACGGTGACACGCCGACGCCCCAGGCGCTGCGACAGCTGGTGGATCATCTGCTGCGGCAGGGGCAGGATTTCGATTTCTCCCTCTACGAGCTTTCCCACTCCACCGACATCCGCCCGCTCGTCATTGAAACCGTGCTGACCCATCTGGAACTGCGCGGCGTGGTGAGGCCGCTAGGCTCGTTTTACTCCAGCTACCAGTTCCGGCTGCTCCAGCCCGAGGCACGGGTGCTGGCTGGACATGAACCTGAGCGCCAGGCTTTTCTGCGCAGGCTCTTTGCTACAGGTGCCAAAGGCACGAAGTGGACCACCCTGAACCCCGAAGAAGCCGCCCAAGCCCTCGGCGAGGAGCGCGACCGCATCTTAAAAGCGCTGACCTGGCTGCAGGAAGCTGGAGAAATCGAGCTGAAACCCAGCGGGGTGCGGCAGAAATACCGGCTGTGCGAAGACCGCGCGGCACGCGACCCCGAAACCATCAGCCAGGAAATGCAGCGGCTCTTCGAGCATCGTGAAAAGCGCGACGTGGAGCGTCTGCGGCAGGTGCTGGAGCTCTGCAGGCATCGCGGCTGCCTTACCCGCTGGCTGCTGCACTATTTTGGGGAAGAACTAAATACGGACTGCGGCACCTGCACGAGTTGCCTGGAGCAGGCCAAAGGCATCAAAGCCATGGAGCCGCGGGAGATTCCACACTCGCGGGCAGCCGAAATCACCACGGAGGACGTGGCCGCCATCAAAGCCCTGATGGGCGAGCGCCATGCCGCCCTCCGCAGCCCACGCCAGCTCGCCCGCTTCCTCTGCGGTCTGAGCAGTCCCGCCAGTTCTCGTGCCAGGCTGACCCGGCATGACAGCTTCGGCAGACTTCAGCAAGTGCCCTTCACCGAGGTTTTAACCCAGACTGAGACGATGATGTAAGCTGGCGCTTTCCTTGGATAAAAGCGTGTGCCGCCTGGAGGAGGTATTCATCGAGACAAATGCAGCCTGCGAACCGCCGCCTGGAGGCTGGATGGCCATGTCGGGAGGGCGGTTTTCAGGCGTGGGCAGCTCTCTCCCTCCGGCAGGTGCTCGAGCAGCAGCAGGAAGTCTTCGTCAGTCAGCTTGCCGACCTCATACATGTTCAGCCAGCTGCGGGTGGCATCTGCGGCCAGCTTCATCTGTTCGGCGGAAGATTGCGTGCCAAAGACGGTGAAGACGACATACCTGCGAAGGATGATGTAGAAAAGCTCATGGATGCTGACCCGAAAGGGCTGGTTTCGGAGGGCGATGGCCTTGAGAAGATTCTGCCCATTCGGACCCTCCAAAAGGTGGTTCAAAGAAAACACCATGGGTTCTGCGGCCAGAAGCAGCCGGCTTAGACGGCTGCGCAGATTTTCGCGATCCTGGCCTGCCACAGCCAGGCTGAGGAACTGTCCGAGAATTTCCACGCTGAACTCGGTGCGCCAGTTCTTTAACAGGCTGTGCAGCAGCAGGCGGTTGATCAGTGTCAGCTCCTGCACCTGCCGCGGCGCCTGATCGAGGCGCTGCAACGCAGCCTTTGCGGCTTCGTGCTTTGGATCGGCATCCAGGGCTGCCAGCAGCAATGCGGCACCCGTAAAGGTCATGATGGTGGCCTGAGGCGCCTGCAGCAGGCTGCGGGCCTGGGTGATCGCCTCTTCCTTCCGCCCTTCGCGCGCCAGTCTTCGGGCTCGGTCGAGCGAGATCGTCAGGGCGATGCTGTGATCGGCCGGTGCCAGGTCGATCCAGCCCTGCTGCACTTCTCCAAGAGCTGGATCCTGCTCGCTGCGGGCGATCAGGCTCCACAGCTCCAGGTTGGTGTTCAGGGTCCGCTCATCCAGCGGTGTGATCGTGCTCATTTTCTTCAGGGCGACGGCGCGCTGCACCATGTCCCGCGCGGCTTCATCCATGCCATTGAAATGCCTGGAGAGGGCAAAGCGGGCCGAGACCTCCGGCTGTTTGAATCCGAGCATCCGGTGCACCCGGATGGCGTCCTCCACGGCCGGCATGGTCTTGAGCAGGTGCAGGCCCCGGCCCAGGGATCGGTAATGGTCTTCCAGCTCACGTCCTGGCCGGTTGAGCCGGTTGAGCTGCTCGGCGGAGATGGCCGAAAGCTCGGGAAGCTGGTCGAGATAAGGTCGCGCCTCATCAATCCGGCCGGAGTTGGCATGGACATACCAGAGCTGCAGGCAGGCCTCCGTTCGCCAGGGGCTTTCA
>CALDGV010000303.1 GCA_937941745.1 uncultured Prosthecobacter sp.
TCGGTTCGCATAGCGGCCAGTGATGCAGCCAAAATGAGGATGCTTCCCGAGATAGGGTTCCAGGCTGTCAAACCCGAGCACGACATCGGCCAGACGCCCAGCTCTGTCGGGCACCTTTAAAGAAACCAGGATGCCGCCCCAGTTCGTGATGCGTGCCTCCATGCCCTTCGCATTTTTGAGGGTGAACAAGCTCACACTCTCGCCTGACGCAGCCTTTCCCCAGGTTTCGACAGTGACAGAGGCATGGCAGACGGCAGACATGATGATGACAAAGGCGGCGAGAACAGTGATTTTCATGACAGAGACGGGGCGTTCCACAAAAACCAGTTCTCAGAAGCCCTCGGGAACAACAAGCAAAAACACGATTACCTCGTCATGACTGCGGCGAAAAGGGAAACTTGAGGCTCGTCGGCTTTCACCTTCCTTAGGCCGTTCCAAGCGCCTTGCGCAGGAATAGAGCCGTGACGCTGGTCTTGTGCTTGGCCACTTCCTCGGGCGTGCCGCTGGCGACGAGTTGGCCGCCTTCCGCGCCTGCCTCGGGACCGATGTCGAGGAGGTAGTCTGCCTCAGCAAACACGTCCGGGTGATGCTCGATGACGACCACGGTGTGCCCTTCATCGACGAGGCGGTGCAGCACGTCGATCAGGCGTGCCACGTCGCTCATGTGCAGGCCGATCGTGGGCTCTTCGATGAGGTAAAGGTTTCTCTTCTCCGTTTTCAGGCCGCGCAGCTTTTGGGTGATGGTTTTGCCCTGGCCGACGCTCAGCTCCGTGACCAGCTTCATGCGCTGCGCCTCGCCGCCACTGAGGGTGGGGCTGGGTTGACCGAGTTGCAGGTAGCCCACGCCCGTGTCGGCGAGCAGTTGCAGCGGTCGGGCGATCCTAGGCTGGCTGGCGAAGAACTCCGCCGCCTCCGTGATGCTCATGCGCAGCACCTGGCCGATGTTTTTGCCGTTGAAGTCGATCTCCAGCGTGGCCGCATTGAAGCGCATCCCGTGGCAGCTTTCGCAGGGCACGCGTGTTGTCGGCAGGAAATTCATCTCCACCTTGATCTCGCCATTACCCTGGCAGGTCTCGCAGCGGCCACCCTCGGTGTTGAAGGAGAATCGTCCCGCATCAAAGCCTCGCGCACGCGCGGCGGGCAGTTGGGCAAAGAGCTTCCGGATGTCATCCAGCACGCCCACATACGTTGCCGGGCAGGAGCGCGAGGTTTTGCCAATGGGGGACTGGTCCACCTCATGCACTGCCATGATCTGATCAAAGCCCGCGGCACTCTTCCAAGGCTTCTCCACCACTTTCGCGGTCTTGCTCGTGGCCAGCTTTGCCACGGGGCAGAGCACGCTGTGCAGGAAGGTGCTCTTCCCGCTGCCACTCACGCCCGTGATGACAGTCAGCCGCCCCACGGGGATGCGCACGTTGATGCTACGCAGATTGTTTGCGTTCGCGCCGTCGATGGTCAGCCAGCCTTCTTTTTTCTTCGCGGAGGGCAAAGGCCGTCTTTCACCGCGCAGCGGATGCTTCAGCGGTGCCCGCAGCTCTTTACCGGTGACGCTCTTTTTGTCCTTCAAGATATGGGAAAGGCTGCCCTGGCTGATCACCTCGCCACCAAAGCGGCCAGCGCCTGGCCCGAGGTCGATGATGGTGTCCGCACGGCGCATCGTTTCGTCATCATGCTCCACGACGAGCAGGCTGTTCCCCTTGTCGCGAAGGGCGGAGAGCGTGTTCAGCAGGCGCTCGTTGTCACGCGGATGCAGGCCAATGGTCGGCTCATCCAGCACATAGAGCACGCCGCGCAGATTCGAGCCGAGCTGCGCCGCCAAGCGGATGCGCTGCGCCTCGCCGCCAGAGAGGGTATCGGCGCTGCGATTGAGCTGGAGGTAGCCCAAACCGACCTCCTTCATGAAATGCAGCCGCTGTTTGATCTCCACCAAGATGTCACGTGCGATCTCCGCCTCCGTGCCGGTGAAAGTGAGCTTGCTGATGTGCTGAGCCGCTTCTTCCGCAGCCAGGCCATTGAGGTCTTGGATGCGCAGATGTGATCCGGTTTTGCCTTTGGCCGACGGAACAGGCAGCTTCACAAACATCGCGGTCTGGTTCAGGCGGCTGCCCAGGCAGTGTGCGCAGGGCACGCGTTCTTTGCTTTCTTCGTCATCGTCATCACGGCGGGTCAGGCGGCGCTCCTCCTCCAGCTCGGCGGCGAGCTGAGACATGTCATCATGGCGGGGTGTCGCTCCATGCTCATGGACGACGAATCCGAAGCCTCGGCAGTGCGGACACCAGCCGTGCGGGCTGTTGAAGCTGAAAAGCCTCGGATCCAGCTCTTCAAAGCTCAGATCACACTTCGGGCAGCTCATTTCGGTGCTCAGCACCTGCGTCGTTTTGTCGGCAAAACGCAGCTTCACGGTGCCTTTGCCCATCTTGAGTGCTTTTTCGATGAGCGGACGCAGTTCCAGAGCAGAGGCACCTTTGTCGATCTTCGCCACCACGGCATCGATGCTGTGCTCTTTGAACCTCGCGAGAGGTTTGAAGTTCGCCGTATCGGCAAAGGCACCATCGACGAACAGTGTGCTGATGCCCTGCTTGCGCGCATTTTCAGCCACTTCGGTGTGGAAGCCTTTTCGGGCTTTGATCAGCGGTGCCATCAGGTGCAGCCCACCCTGCTTGGCCTGGCTGGTGATGGTCTGCGTGATGGCGCTGATGCTCTGCTTCACCACCGGCACATCGCACTTCGGGCAGTATTGGGTGCCAAGTTTCGCGAACAATAGTCGCAGGAAGTGCCAAACCTCCGTCACGGTAGCCACGGTGGATTTGCCACCACCGCGTGAGATGCGCTGCTCAATGGCGACGGTAGGCGGCACGCCGCTGATGAGGTCCACCTCCGGCTTTTCCATCTGCTCCACAAAGGTGCGCGCATACACCGACATGCTGTCCAGGAAGCGCCGCTGTCCTTCGGCAAACACGAGATCAAAAGCCAGCGTGCTCTTGCCACTGCCGCTGAGCCCCGTCACGACCACAAACTGATCCCTCGGGATGTCCAAGGTGATGTTCTTCAGATTGTGCTCACGCGCGCCGCGGATGCTGATCGCGTTGGCGATTTTTGCTGTGATTGGACGGATCGGTCTGATCGGACGAATCTGAGGCTCTTGGAGGGAGCTTTTGGCGGAGAATTTTTCTTTGAGGTAACGCCCCGTCCACGATGCCTCGCACTCTGCCACTTGCTCCGGCGTGCCGACCGCCACGATCTGACCACCAGCGGCTCCGCCATCGGGGCCGAGGTCGATGATCCAGTCTGCACATTGGATCACGTCCAGGTTGTGCTCGATGACGATGAGGCTGTTTCCCTCGTTCACCAACCGCTGTAGCAATTTTACCAGCAGGGCGATGTCATCGAAGTGCAGGCCGGTCGTCGGCTCATCCAGCAGCAGCAGGCTGGTCTTGCTCTGGATGGGCGGATACTTCGCCGTCTCGATTAGGTGGCCCACCAGCTTCAGCCGCTGCGCTTCGCCTCCACTCAGCGTATTCAGAGGCTGTCCTAGCTTCAAATAGCCAAGCCCGGCCTCCACCAGGATGGCAAGCTGCTCGGTGACGGCTTTTCCCCGGCGCTTCAGTGTGCCTTCCAGCGTGCCAAAATAATCCACCGCCTCCTCAATCGTGAGTCCCAGCACATCGTGGATGTTTTTGCCGTTGAGGCGGATTTTCAGGGCATGCGGTTGATAGCGTTTGCCCTCGCATTCCGGGCAGGTGACGAAGAGATCGCTGAGGAACTGCATCTCGATTTTCTCGTAGCCCGTGCCTGCGCAGCGTTCGCAGCGTCCGTCGCCGCTGTTGAAGGAGAAAAAGCCTGCTGTGACACCCTGCGCCTGGCCTTCCTCACACTCGGCGAAGATCTGGCGAATCATGTCAAAGGCCCCGAGATAGACAGCAGGGGTGCTGCGAGGAGTGCGTGCCAATGGCGACTGATCCACCATGATGACCTGGCTCAGCTTTTCAGCGCCGGAGATGCTCTTCACACGCCCCGGCTCGTCTTCGCAGACTTCGCCGCGCAGGCGCTGGAGGTTCCGGTAGAGCACCTCATGCACAAGAGTGCTCTTTCCCGATCCTGACACGCCCGTGATGCAGCAGAAAACTCCCAGCGGGATGTCCACATCCAGGTTTTTGAGGTTGTTCTGGCGGGCACCGCGCAGGCTCAGGAGCATTTTGGATCGGTCTGATCCGACCGATCTTCTTTTTTCGGGAGCCGGAATGCTTTTCACCCCGGAAAGGTAGTCACCGGTCAGGGAGCCTTTGTGGAAAAGCAGGCCATCCAAAGCACCCGAATACACAAGCTGACCGCCTTTGTCTCCACGCCCTGGGCCGATCTCGATGACGTGGTCGGCGGCGCGCATCACGCTCTCCTCATGCTCGACGACGAGCAGGGTATTCCCTTTATCACGCAGGCCTTCCATGACACCGATGAGCCGCCC
>CALDGV010000304.1 GCA_937941745.1 uncultured Prosthecobacter sp.
CACGGATGACCGTTTTGGCAAGGGGTTTTTCACAATGCTTCATGTGGCAGCCACCCAGCGCTGCCAGAAGCGCAGCAACGGAGGCATGAGGACGAATCCCAGGGCCAGGGAAGGCTGCACGGAACTGACCGCCAGGGCATCCACCAGCGGGATGCCAGCCAGCATCAGCCCCACCGCCTGGCCGATGGCCGGGCCACCGCGGCCAAGGATCCTGAGGGCATGAGCGACCCAGCCGACAAACACCAGCAAGACCACCCAGGGCACCAGCGGGGCGAAGTCAGCCAGGATCAGCAGGCTCTTCCAGCGGTCCGACGAGATTACAGCCATCATGGCCGGGATGACCGGCATCATCAAAAGCGCCCGGGCTGCCACCAGCGAAAAGGCGGGAACAGCGGCCTTTCGAGCCTCCATGCGTGCCACCAGGGTAAGTCCAGCCACATACAGGCCCAGCGCCACGGCCGAGAGCAGCCCTGCTGACGCTCCAAAACCGGTGTCCCCAGGCAGCCGGGAGGCTCCAGGCATCAAAAAAAGCAGCGTCCGGCACAGTCCCATGACCCAGACCGCGCCAGACCAGGGTTTGTGGTAGAAGTCATAGAACAGAATGCAGGCCACCAAAGCCGTGGTGATGCGCCAGTCCGAGCCGCCGCAGCCTACGGCGAAACCCCAGCCTGCCGCGAGCATGCCCAAACCGACACTCCATGCCGACAGAAGACTGACCCTGCCGCCAGGAATCGGCCGCTCTTTTCGATGTTCACGGTCAAAACGGACGTCGGCGGCATCATTCAGAATCATCCCGCCGGTGTAGAGCAGCGACCCGCCCAGCAGCAGCCAGAGAAGGTCAGGGCTGTTCAAGGCTCCTCCCGCCAGCAGCCAGCCAGCAGTGACATTCGTCCAGACCGTGGGCAGGTTGGAAATGCGGGCGAGTTCAAGCCAGGCGCGGAACATGGGAGAAGACGGCACCATGCCGTGAAATCAGGCTTTGGTCAGGCTGGCCAGCTTGGTTGTCACCTGCTGGCGGACAGGGATCTTCTTCCCCTGGATTTCGAGCTGGATGTCGGCACGGAAGGCCGCAAAGGAGACCGTGCCCAGCTCCACATTGAAGAGCACCTGGCCAAAAACACGGGAGCCGTCACCAATTGTGACACCACGGGAGCCGGCCGTTTCATCCGCCCTTTTCATCTCACCTTCAAAGCTGATCTTGGCATGCTGCTGGCCTTCGTAGGCCACCACGGACTCCAGCTTGGCCCGCAGTTCGACATTCACCGTGCCTGCGCTGGGAAAGTTCACGGTCTCCTGGGAAGTCCACCGGTCACCCGATTTCACCGCAGCCTTCGGCAGTCCCATTTCCAAAGAACGTCGGTAAAGGTCCGCCACCTGGCGTGCCTCGGCGATTTTGGCCAGATCTGGCACCTGATCGGCATCTCGGGCCATCTCGCTGGCATCCCGCACCTCGACAAAACGATCGTCGGAGCCGTAAACGAGCACGAAGGACTTGCCGACGCTCTGCCCCACGGAAGAGCGGATCATGGGATTGGCACCGGCGAGGTTTTTGGAATCAAAAACCTCCTTTTTGCCATTCAACATCACTTCACCGCTCAAGGCGGTGAAGGTCACCCGCGCGAGCTTCTCTCCCTGCTCACTGCCTGCGACCTGGATTTCCGTCGTCTGCAGAACCTTCATCTTCTGATCTTCAGGCTTGCCGATGGCGGTGAGTCCGGTGGTGGTTTCCGTCGTGGTCTCCTGCACATAACGATGGGCTGGCAGCCAGCGCAGTCGCAGAACCAGCGGCTCATCCTGGGCGGATGCCGCACTGACAAGGCAAAGCAGGCTGAAGAGGAGGAAAAACGGGCGACGCATGGCCCGGCGACCTAGGCCGGGAGGATTGGAAAAGCAACTGCGCCCCGCAGGAGCGCCACTTGCCAGTTGCAAACACTGGCTTCCTGTCGTGCATCCAGGCCATGTCCTTTCCCGCCGACCTCCGCCAGCAGCTCCACCAGACCGGCGTCATCGCCGTTTTGATGATCGACCGTGCCGATGATGCCGTGCCGCTCGCCCGGGCCCTGCTGGCGGGCGAAGTCAGCGGCATCGAGCTCACCCTGCGCACCGATGCCGCGCTGGAGTGCCTGCGCCGGATCCGTGCTGAAGTGCCTGAGATGACGGTCGGAGTCGGCACCATCCTGACGCCGAAGCAGGCCAACGAGGCCCTGGAGGCCGGGGCCACCTTTGGCGTGGCTCCAGGAATGAACCCCCGGGTGGTGGCCGAGGCGGCACGCATCGGCCTGCCCTTTGCCCCCGGTGTCTGCACCCCGACGGACATCGAGCTGGCCTTGGAAGCCGGCTGCCGGCTGCTGAAATTCTTTCCCTGTGAGCCCTGTGGCGGCCTGCCTTACCTGCGCACCATTGCCGCTCCCTTCATGCACCTGGGAGTGCAGTTCATCCCGCTCGGGGGGGTGAATGCCGCGAATGCCGCCACCTACTTGAAGGAACCCTCGGTGCTCGCCTTGGGAGGCTCCTGGCTCGCTCCAAAGGATCTGATTGCCCGAGGCGACTGGCAGGCCATCACCGCTCTCGCCTCGGAAATCACCGGCATCGTCCAGCAAGTCCGCCCATGAGCCAGGTCGTCACTTTTGGAGAAATCATGCTGCGCCTGGCCACGCCGGGCTTTGCCCGCTTTCAGCAGGCGATGCCAGGCGATCTCAAGGCCACTTTTGCAGGGGCAGAAGCCAGCATCGCCGCCTCCCTTGCCTATCTGGGAGCCGATGCAGCTTTTGTGACCGCCCTGCCTGATCATGCCATCGCCGATGCCTGCATCGCCGACCTGCGCAGCCTGGGCGTGAACACCCGTCATATCCTGCGCACGGTCGAAGGCCGACTGGGCATCTACTTTCTCGAACATGGTGCGAACCAGCGCGGCGGAAATGTGATCTATGACCGCGACTCCTCCTCCGTAGCCCTCACGCCAGCCACTGCCTACGACTGGAATGCCCTGTTTCAGGGTTGCGAATGGTTCGTGATCTCCGGCATCACGCCTGCGATCTCACGCAATGCCGCCGAAGTAGCCCTGTTCGCCGTTGAGGAAGCCCGCAGGCGCGGCATCCAGGTGCTGTGCGACATGAACTACCGCACGAAGCTCTGGCGCTGGGAACCACCGCTGGGTGCTCGTGAACTGGCCACCCGCACCATGAAGTCCCTGCTGAGGCATGTGGATGTCTTTGTCGGCGGCATCAGCGACGCGACAGCCATGCTAGGCATCGAGTTTGGTGGCGACCTGACGGTGCTGGCGCAGCAAATCATGGCTGAGTTTCCAAATCTGGCTCATGCCGCCTTCACTCTGCGCGATGGCAGCACCTCCGCCGCCCAATGCTTCAGCGGCGCCCTGTATGAAGCTGCCACCGGCATCCTCCACACCGCCCCGGTTTACACCATCACCCAGGTGATTGACCGCCTCGGAGCTGGTGATGCGTTCACCGCAGGCCTGCTGTTTGCCTTTCTGCAGAAGGCTGCCGCTCCATCTGCCGTGGCCTTTGCCACCGCTGCCGGCTGCCTGGCGCATTCCACAGAGGGCGACTACCATTACAGCACCCGGGCTGAGATCGAGGCACTCATGGCCGGGGATGGCGGAGGGCGTGTCAGCCGCTGAGCCCGACTGCAGGCTCCGAAAATGACCAGTGTGCCTGCAAAGATGACGTTCTCGTGGCTGCAGCCCTCAGAACAGCAAGACGCCCCCCTGCCCTGTCGTATGCCCGTTCGTGATCCGTTCCCCCCTCATCGCCCTCGTGATCGCCAGCCCGGCCTGGGCAGGCGAAGTGCTCACGTTTGAAAAGCACGTCCGTCCCATCCTCAAGGCGCAGTGCTTCCACTGCCATGGTGAGGATGGCGAAACCAAGGGCGGCCTGGATGTGCGCCTCGCGCGCTTCCTGCAAAAAGGCGGCGAATCTGGCCCGGCGATCATTCCTGGCGATGCCGCGAAGAGCCATCTGCTCGAGCTTGTGAAAAAGGGAGAGATGCCAAAGGGCAAGGCCAAGCTGAAGCCCCAGGAGATCGCCACGCTTGAACAATGGGTCACCCAGGGAGCGAAGACCGCCCGGCCTGAGCCGGAAAAACTCGGCCCTGAACACGCCTTCACCGATGAAGAGCGCGCTTGGTGGGCCTTCCAGCCCATCCGCAAACCAGCGCTGCCGAAGGCGGACAAGTCGGGCAACCCGATCGACGCCTTCATTGCAGCCAAGCTGGCGGAGAACAAGCTCACCTTCTCTTCCGAAGCCGATCCGCGCACCCTGCTGCGCCGCGTCAGCTTCGATCTGACGGGCCTACCCCCAACCCCGGAGGAGGTGCAGGCTTCGGCCAAACTGAGTTATGAAGCGATCGTGGACCGGCTGCTGTCCTCCCAACACTACGGCGAACGCTGGGGACGCCACTGGCTCGATATCGCTGGCTACGCCGACTCCGACGGCTACACCGACAAAGACCTCGAACGTGCCTGGGCATGGAAGTATCGTGACTACGTCATAGCAGCCCTGAACAAGGACAAGCCCTTCGATGAGTTCGTGCGGGAGCAGCTCGCCGGAGACGAAATGGTGCCGCAGCCGCACAAAAATCTCAGCCCGGAGGCCATTGAAAAGATCACCGCCACAGGCTTTCTGCGCATGGCTCCTGACGGCACCGGCGCGATGAATGACAAGGCCGCCCAGAACGCCAGCATCGCTGACACGATCAAAATCGTCAGCACCGCCTTCTACGGCATGACCATCGGCTGCGCCCAGTGCCACGACCACCGCTACGATCCCATCACTCAGGCCGACTACTACCGCCTGCGCGCCATCTTCGAGCCCGGCTTCAACACGAAGAGCTGGAAAACACCGGCGGGCCGCCTGGTTTCCCTCCTCACAGACGAAGAGAAAGCGATCAGCGCGAAGATTGAGGAGGAGGCAAAGAAGCTGGATGCCGCCCGCGTGAAAAAGCAGGAGGAGTTCATTAGCGAGGTGCTGGACAAAGAGCTGGAAAAAGCCCCCGAGAAGGATCGCGAAGCCCTGCGCGCCGCCTACCGCACTGAAGTGAAGAAGCGCACTCCGGCCCAGGTGGCACTGCTGAAAGCCTGGCCGCGCATCAACCAGCTTAGCGCGGGTTCGCTCTACCTCTACGACACCACCTACAAGACCAAGCACGCCGACACGCTGAAGAAGATGACCGAAGAAGCGAACGCCGTGCGCGCCAAAAAGCCCAAGGAAGAGTTCCTTCATGCCTTCCAGGAGCAGCCGATGGATGAAAAGGCAGTTCCAGCCACCTTCCTTTTCCACCGTGGCGAACCCGACCAGCCCAAAGGCACCGTCAAGCCGGGGGAGCTGACCATCCTGGCCGGACAGCGTCCGATCGAGATTCCAGAAAAAGACAAATCGCTCTCCACCACGGGACGGCGGCTGGCCTTCGCCAAGGCATTGACGGATGGAAAGCATCCGCTGCTGGCCCGTGTGATCGTGAATCAAGTCTGGCTCCGCCATTTCGGCAAAGGGCTGGTCAATTCCCCGAACGACTTCGGCCAACTGGGTGAAAAACCAAGCCATCCTGAGCTGCTCGACTGGCTTGCCGTGGACTTCATGGAGCATGGCTGGAGCCTGAAGCGGCTGCACAAGCTCATCCTGACCAGCCGCACCTACCGTCAGAGCTCACGACGCGATGCGAACCGCGACGTCATTGACCCGGACAACCGCCTGCTGAGCCGGATGAACGTCCGCCGCCTGGAAGCTGAGACCCTGCGCGACGCCTTCCTGGCCGTCTCCGGCAAGCTCAATCCCAAGATCGGCGGCAAGCCGGTGCCCGTGACCTTCAACGAAGAAGGCCAGGTCATCATCGGCATCGACACGCGTGACACCGCCGGCCGCCAGACCGGCAAATTCCTCTCCATGGAGGGCGAGGACTACCGCCGAAGCATCTACATCCAGGCGCGCCGCAGCACGCCGCTGGAGATGTTTGCCGCCTTCGACGCCCCGGCGATGACTGAAGCAAACTGCGCCATGCGCCCCAACACGACCGTCAGCCCTCAGAGCCTGCTGCTGATGAACAACCTCTACATGCGCGAACACGCCCAGGACCTCGCCCAGCGTGTCATCAAGGAAGTCGGCAACGACGTCGAAAAGCAGGTCTCCCGGGCTTGGGAGCTGGCTCTGAGCCGCCAGGCGAGCATGGCGGATGAGCAGGAGGCCGTAGGCTTCGTGAAAGCGCAGACTGAGCACTACAAGGCCACACCAACGAAGCTGGAGAAGGTCAGCGGCCCGGCCGAAAAAACCGATGCTGCTCCCGAACTTCTCGGCCTCGCCGCCCTCTGCCATGCCCTGCTGAGCTCAAACGAGTTTCTCTACGTGGACTGAAAGACAATCGCCTTACGGCGCCTCCGCCTGAACAGACAATCGGAGGGTTTTTGTCCCAGGATGGACATGCATCAAAGCTGACGGCTGGCTGGATTTGACCCATTGGTCACCTGAATGAAACGAGGGCTGGCCCTCGAGGAGCACGCCAGCATACCGGCTGTCGTAATGAATTCGTGAGGCCAGCGCAAATGAAGATCCCTCAGGGGTGATGATGCTAATCCTGGCTGCGCTTGCTGCACGTGCGCGCAAAACACGTCCGGTTTTAGGGTCGGTGACATAACGCAGATCATAACCACTCAGAATCAGCCAAGGATTCTCCGACAGAACCAACTGGGGACGCGGCCCACGCCCGCTCATATTGCTCGCAGTCAGCCCATGATCAGGACCACCGTCCAGCATCTCGACAGTCATCAAGTCAGCTATCTGCAGAGTCTGGCTGACACCGCGAAAAAGAGACTTGGCACCTTGCTTGAGACGATTATCCGGCACTGCAACCCTCGCATCCTGGATCTGCTGGTCGGAAACAAGGCCTGTCCGGAGCACCGCTTTTTCCTCAACGCGGTAGGAGGGTCCAGGCCGGCGGAGCCAAGCATCAAGACGTTGGTCGGGCAGTTTGAGGGCCTCATCTTCACCCAGCAAGGCTGTAGAAGTTCTGTCAACGACCCTGCTGCCAACGGTTCCCAGCCCAAGGGTGCAGGGAGTGAGGAACGGAAGCGCCAGAAGGCACATAGCCATGGCAAACAAAGCCGGGCTTAACTTCATGCCTGACCTATTACCAGAAAAGCATCAGAACCAGCAAGCCTTCGTTTCGCAGGGCCAGCACCAGCTGGTCAGCAGGGCTTTCAAAGGTCGTGGAAAGCACGCAGTTGCAAGAGTCCTGAACATGGGCATTTCCATGCCATGCCCATCTACGAGTTCTACTGCCCGCAGAACAACAAGCTCTACCAGTTCCTCGCCCGCAGCCAGGCCTATCGTGACGTGATCCCGCTCTGTCCGGATGATCCCGCCTTCACCTTGGAAAAGCGTGTCTCCCACTTCGCCGTGATCGGTCGAGCCAAGGAGGAGAATGCCGAAGATCCCTTTGCGGGCCTCGACGAGGCCAAAATGGAGAGCCTGATGTCTGAAATGGAGGGTGAGATGGACGCTCTGGACAACGACAACCCCGATCCGCGCCAGCTCGGCCACTTCATGCGCAAGCTCACCGATGTCATGGGCGACAAAACCCCGCCTGAACTCAGGGAGGTGGTGCGCCGCCTGGAGTCCGGCGAGGACCCTGAAAAGCTGGAAGAGCAGTTTGGCAGCTTTGACGAGAACAATCCCGGCACGGATCCCATCTTCAACCAGGTGAAAAAGATCCTCCGCAATGCCCGCCAGCCTGTGCGTGACCCCAAGCTCTATGAGTTGCGCGACTGGCTGAAGCCCGTGGATACGCCCGCTGCCTGAATCCCCAGCGGCATCGGGAGTCAGGGACCGGCAGGCAGCGGCTTCGCCACGGATTCCTTGGGCGGCAGGAGCGTCACATGCAGGCGATGAATCGCCCCATCAAAGGGCGTGCTGTTGGGATAATCCTTCACCTTCAGCGGGCCAAAGCTCTGCGCCGCAGCCAGCCCACTTTTCGGCTGCGCCGGGAAGCCCGCCTGGAAGGGAGCATTCAAGAGCATCTCACTGCGGCCGGGCACGGCCAGAGACAGAAGCCCATCACCATCCATGCCTGCACGAACATGGCAGAGGCCTGGCTGCAGCCCATCCCCCAGGACTGAGGTGGCCTGCCCATCCTTGAAGACGGTGAGTGCAGGCTTTCCTGCCACCAGATGAAGCGCATAACCGAGCTGGGCGTCTCCGTGAAACAGCAGCGTGCTGTCCTGATCCACGGCGGGCTGGTATTCGAAGCTCGTTTCGATGAAAAAGCCGCGCCCGGCCAAGGCCGGAGCTTCCTCAGCGCTGAGTTCATCTCCAGGCACCAGGCTGAGATGAATTGAGCCGTCCGGGCTGGCCTCAGGCACGACCTCAGTTGCCGGGCGTGACGCCCTGGCAAAGTCCTGCGGCAGAAAGGCGGCGATGTCCTGCTTCAGCACAGCATTTTCCGGGAGGGCGGCCACGTTGTTCCATTCATGCGGGTCTGCATGATGGTCGTAGAGCTCCTCGCTGCCGTCGGCATAGCGGATGTAGCGCCACTGCTCCGTGCGGGCAGCATAACTGGCCTTTTGACCTCCTCCCATGACCGTGATGGCAGGAGCGGGGCTTTTCGAGGCCGGGTCTTTCAGCAGCGGCACGAGGCTATGACCATCCAGATGCTCAGGTGCCTTCACCTTGGTGAGTTCGCAGAGGGTGGGATAAAGGTCGATCAACGACACGGGCTCGCCGCTCATCGTGTCCGGTTGGGTTACACCCGGAGCCAGGATGGTCAGCGGCACACGCGTGGTCGCCTCCCAGAGCTTGCCTTTGTGCCACATCTGCTTCTCCCCGAGGTACCAGCCATGGTCGGAAGTGAAGACAACGATGGTCTTGGCGGCATTGGGACCGGATTCCAGCGCCTCCAGCAGCCTGCCGAGCATCGCATCACAGAAAGCTACATTCGCCAGATAGGCCTGCACGGCCTCCTTCCACTTGCCACGCTTCACAATTTCATCGTGATGCCCTCCAGGCTTTTCATGGCCTTTGGCAAAGGCGGGCACGTCCGCCAGATCGTCAGCCTTCACTTCGGGGAGTTGGATACCCTCCAGCGGGAAGAGGTCAAAATAGCGCTTCGGCACATACCAGGGTGAATGCGGCCGGTAGAGGCCGACGGTAAGGAAAAACGGCTTGGCAGCTTTTTTCCGCAGCTTCTCCGCAGCCCAGCCCACCACGGCGCCGTCATCGGTCAGTTCATCCGGCACATCAATCTTGCCCCAGTCCCAGTGCCAGATGTTCATGCCATTGAAATTTTGCCCCGTGTGCACCGGCAGATCGGGAATCTGCACCCCGGCCTCAGGAAAGCGCTCGTTCCAGGCAGCATCGAGTTCAAAGCCGCGCCGCCCGCCATGCCAGCCGCTCAGCCGCCCCTCGGGGCCACCATGATTGGCATGAAAGACCTTGCCGCCCGCCAGGGTCTGGTAGCCTGCCGCCTGGAAGTGCTCAGGCAGCGTCGCCTTGCCAAGGATCTGCACGCTGCGCCGCCAGTCCTGCTCATTACCAAAGACGCCGCTCGATGAGGGCAGCATGCCGGTCAGCAGCGAGGTGCGGGAGGGATTGCACAGGGCATAATTGCAGTGCGCATTCGTGAAGCGCATCCCGAGCTTCGCCAGCCGGTCCATGTGGGGCGTCCGCGCCTGGGGATGTCCGCCCATCCAGCCCACATAATCGCGCAGGTCGTCCGCAATGATGAAGAGCACGTTCGGCTTCCCGGCAGCGCTGCCAGGGCGCTTCTTGGAGGTCTTGGGCGCTCCCAGAAGCAGCCCAGGAGCCAGAAGCAGGCTCAGGAGGATGAAAAATCGTCGCACGGGAGACATCACGGGCACTGGAGCATCCCCCGCCGAGGCGCGCAAACGGCCTGAAGGGCTTTCTCCATGCACTGGCGGCAGCCCTGACCTTTTGCTTGCCATCGCAGGCCGCCTTTAGACAATCGGCGCGTCGTTTTCCCGACCTTCGAACCTCGAACTGAGAACCTCCAAACCTACCAACAAATCATGGGCAGACCCGTCACTCTCTTCACCGGCCAGTGGGCCGACCTTCCATTCGACACCATCGTCCAGAAAGCCAAGTCCTTCGGCTACGACGGCGTGGAACTCGGCTGCTGGGGCGACCACTTTGAAGTGGACAAGGCCGACCAGGCCTACTGCGATGCCAAGCGTGCCAAGCTCGATGCCGCCGGCATGAAGTGCTTCGCCATCTCCACCCACCTCGTGGGCCAGGCGGTGTGCGACAACATCGACGCCCGTCACGCCCAGATCCTGCCCGCCTACATCTATGGTGATGGCGATCCTGAAGGCGTCCGTCAGCGTGCCGCTGCCGAAGTGAAGAAGACCGCCCAGGCCGCCAAGCGCTTTGGCATCAGCGTCGTCAACGGCTTCACGGGCAGCAGCATCTGGCACCTCTGCTACTCGTTCCCACCGAACCTTCCAGGCCAGATCGAAGCCGGCTACAAGGACTTCGCAAACCGCTGGGGCCCCATCTTTGACGAGTTCAAGAACAACGGCGTGAAGTTCGCCCTCGAAGTGCACCCGACGGAGATCGCCTTTGATATCGCCAGCGCCGAAAAAGCCCTCCAGGCCGTGGACTACCATCCTGCCTTCGGG
>CALDGV010000305.1 GCA_937941745.1 uncultured Prosthecobacter sp.
CTTCATCGTCAACGGAAAATCTCCGGAGAAGAACGAGACGTTCCTGTTCAAGAAGGGTGAACGTATCCGGCTGCGCTTGATCAACGGGTCGGCGATGACGTTGTTCGACGTCCGTATTCCCGGCCTGAAAATGACCGTCGTCGCGGCAGACGGCAATGACGTCAATCCCGTCCCAATCGACGAGATTCGCATAGGCGTGGCGGAGCGTTACGACGTCATCGTCGAGCCTAAGGAAGACATTGCCTACACGGTTTTCGCCGAATCCATTGATCGCACGGGCTATGCGCGCGCAACGCTTGCGACCTCACTTGGCCAAGAGGGACCGATACCGGAACGGCGTGAGCGCTCGATTCTAACGATGGACGACATGGGCATGTCGATGCCTGGCATGGACCACGGCTCGATGGGTGGCATGGACATGTCAGGTATGGATATGTCCGGCAAAGGTGCATCCGAAATGGACCACGCGGCAATGGGCCACGACATGTCGGGCATGGACATGGGCGGAGACGCGACGCCAGTCGACGGCAGCGGCCGCCCCAAGGGCTGGTCTGCCGGCGTGCCGGAAGGCGTGAAGCGGCTCGACTACAAGATGTTGAAGTCGCTGAAAGCGAACGTCGATACGGGTGAGCCCACGCGCGACATCACCGTCCGCCTGACCGGCAACATGGAGCGCTATCTGTGGTCGCTCAACGACGAGAAGTTCGGCGATTCGGAGCCGATCCGGGTCAAATATGGAGAACGCGTGCGCCTCATCTTCGTCAACGAGACGATGATGGCCCATCCTGTCCATCTCCATGGCCAGTTCTTCCAGCTTGAGAACGGGCAGACGGACCACAAGCCGCTCAAGGATACCGTCATCGTTCCGCCCGGGAAGACCGTTTCCGTCGTCCTGACGGCAAAAGAGGTCGGCTCATGGCCGCTCCACTGCCACCTGCTCTACCACATGGTCGCCGGCATGATGACGCGCTTCGTCGTTGAACCGCCAGGCAGCGCCGATGTCACGCCCGACAACAGCAGCATCACGATGTCACCACACGACATGAACGGCCATGACATGTCGAATATGGCCGGAATGAATCATGGAGGTGGCAAGTGAAGCGCCTCCTCTTGGCCACGACGGTGTCGGCTGCTGCGATTATGCCAGCATTCGCCCAGGACATGGGTCACGGCGACGATCCCGCACCGACGATCTTCAACAACATCCGCACCGAACTCGACTATGCGCCGAAAGACGGCGGACTGTTCACATGGGACGTCGACGGCTGGATCGGCGGCGACAGCGAGCGCGTCTGGATTCGCTCTGAAGGCGAACGTGAGGACGGCAGTTTCACCGACGCCGAAGTCCAGCTCTACTATGGCTGGAACGTCGATACATATTGGGACGTGCTGATTGGCGTCAGGCAGGAGTTCGAGCCTGGCAATCGAACATACCTTGCTGCGAGCATCGTCGGACTGGCACCTTACTTTTTCGAAACCGACGCGAGCGCATTTCTTTCCGACAGAGGTGATCTGTCGGTCCGATTGGAGCAGAGCTTTGACCTGCTACTGACGCAGCGCCTGATCGCCGAACCGCATTTCGAGGCCAACCTGTTTGCGCAGGACGTGCCGGAACTGAATGTCGGGGCAGGGATCAGCGACATCGAGATCGGTCTCCAGCTTCGCTACGAGTTCACACGACGGTTCGCGCCTTATGTCGATGTCGTATGGGAACGAAAACTTGGCGAAACGTCTGGCCTTGCCCGTGCAGCGGGCGAAAGTCCGGACGCGACCTCAGTCCATTTTGGCGTCCGGCTCATGTTCTGAAATCTCAACAGCACCGAATTGCTCATGCGTGGCCGGTATGAGCCGCCCCAAAGCGGGGGAAGGGTTACATCGGCCGATCACTTGAAGGAGTTTTGCTATGAACTTTCGTCACACTGTTTCAGCCGCCGCGATTCTCGGCGCGCTGTGGTTCTCGCCGGCTGCGCTCGCCGCAGGCGAACAAGGCGGTCACGACATGGCCGGCATGAACATGTCCGGTGACATGGGCAAGATGCACGAAGAGCTGGAGGCCAAGTTGGCCGACACGTCGGCATTTGGTGAAAAGGGCACACCCTCAGACGCGTCCCAGACGGTCAAGGTCACTGGCGAGGAGATCCGGTATGACGTCACCGCATTGACGTTGAAGACCGGCGATACTGTGACCTTCCAGTTCACCAACAAGGGTGAGCAGCCCCATGAATTCACCATCGGCGATGCCGCTTACCAGGAAGCGGCCAAGCAAATGATGGCGATGATGACCGAGATGGGCATGGACATGACAGCGCCCGAGCACGAAGCCATGCATGCCAAGGTCGGGAACACGTTGATCGTGAAGCCGGGCGAGACCAAAAGCCTGACCTGGAAGTTCACGAAGCCTGGCGACTTCCTGTTCGCCTGCAATTTCGTCGGGCATTCAGAGGCCGGCATGCTCGGCAACATCACTGTGAAGTAAGGCGCTGGCCAGGGCGACACATCAGCGTGTCGCGCTGGCCGGTTTTTTCAAGGAGGCTTCAATGAAGCGAATTGTGTCGGCGATAGCTTTTTGTGCAGCGCTATTTCTGGTCGTGCCCGCAGCCGCCTCTCCTGAGACGGATGAGGCAGACGTGAGAAGCGTCCTTCAGTCATATAGTGCAGCGGTTCAAAACCTCGATGGGGCGTCAGCTTCGCCGCTCTTCACGACAGACGCCCGCATCTTCGAGCAGGGTGGCGATGAGGGCACGTGGTCCGTCTATCTGAAGGAGCACCTTGGGCCGGAATTCGGCGAGTTCAAGAGCTTCAAGTTCACAGACTACGCCGCGACGGTAGCAATAGAGGGCGATCTGGCCATCGCTTCGGAAACTTATCGCTACACCATCGAGTTGAAGGAAGGTGCGGAACCCATCATCCGGCTTGGTGCCGCCACAAGCGTGCTTCGACGGACGGCGGAGGGCTGGAAAATCATCCAGTATCACTCGTCTTCGCGAAAGCCCCCTGGCTGAGACCGACCGCCGGCGGGTTGCCAAGCGCGTCTTTCCATTCGCCGCTTGACCTTCCCATCATGGGAAGCCGCATCCTGCCGGAAATGTTGGAAGGATTTACCCGATGAGCAATTGCTGCGCAGGGCACGACCACAGCAAACACGCAAGCCACCAAAGTCTGACGCCTCCTGCAGGCGTCGCGCAGCCGGAAGGCACGGCGATAGATCCTGTGTGCGGCATGACGGTGACGACAAAATCGACGTCGCTGCACACAGAGCGCGCCGGTCAGACCTATTATTTCTGCAGTCCCAAATGCCTGGCGAAGTTCGAAGCGGACCCGGCCGCCTACGAGGTTGGCAGTGAAAAACCTGTCATCGCGGTCGCCGAAGGGACGCAGTGGACATGCCCGATGCATCCGGAAATTGTCCGCGATGGACCCGGCTCATGCCCAATTTGCGGCATGGCGCTGGAGCCGATGACGCCGACGTTAGATTCTGGCCCTAACCCTGAACTGGCGGACATGACGCGCCGGTTCTGGATAGGTGTGGCGCTCTCGATCCCCGTGGTCGGTTTGGAGATGGGAGGGCATTTCCTCAATCTTCACCGCTGGATCAGCCCTCAGCTCGGCAACTGGCTGCAGCTCGTTTTGGCAACGCCTGTCGTGCTCTGGGCCGGCTGGCCGTTCTTCGTGCGTGGCGCGCAGTCGCTCCGGACGGGCAATCTCAACATGTTTACGCTGATCGCCATGGGCACAGGTGTCGCATGGCTCTACAGCATTATCGCAACAGCCTTGCCCGACATCTTTCCTCCTGCATTCCGGGCAATGGGCGGCACGGTTGCGGTCTACTTCGAAGCCGCCGCCGTCATTACCGCTTTGGTTCTGCTCGGTCAGGTTCTGGAGCTTCGAGCACGCGAATCGACGGGCGGCGCCATTCGCGCTCTCCTCGATCTCGCGCCGAAAACGGCGCGTCGCGTCCGAGCGGACGGCACGGACGAGGAAGTATCCATCGAGCACATCGCAGTCGGTGACCGGCTTCGTATTCGGCCGGGCGAGAAAGTGCCCGTCGACGGCGTAGTGCTCGAAGGCGTCGGCTCGGTCGACGAATCGATGGTTACCGGCGAATCCATGCCTGTCAGCAAAGAGCAGGGCTCGGCTCTCATCGGCGGCACGCTCAACAAGAGCGGCGGATTTCTGGCCCAGGCTGAGCGGGTGGGGCGCGATTCCATGCTCTCGCGCATCGTTCAAATGGTGGCGCAGGCCCAGCGCAGCCGCGCCCCGATCCAACGCCTCGCGGACAAGGTTTCCGGATGGTTCGTGCCAAGCGTCATCGCGGTCGCTGCGATTGCTTTCGGCGTCTGGGCCTACTTCGGCCCCGAACCGGCGATGAGCTATGGGCTGATTGCGGCCGTCTCCGTGCTCATCATTGCTTGCCCCTGCGCTCTGGGTCTTGCGACCCCGATGTCGATCATGGTGGGCGTCGGAAAGGGAGCCGAAGCTGGCGTTCTCATCAAAAACGCAGAGGCGCTGGAGCGCCTGGAAAAGATCGACACGCTTGTCGTGGACAAGACCGGCACGCTTACGGAAGGTAATCCGTCAGTCGTCACGATCTCGTCTGCTGAGGGCCAGGACGAGACGGAGTTGTTGCGTCTTACAGCCAGCCTTGAGCGCGCAAGCGAGCACCCGCTGGCAGCGGCTGTCGTCAAATCGGCAATCGCACGAAAGCTATCGCTCGAAGAGCCCTCTGGCGTGATCTCCCCTGTTGGAAAGGGCGTCGAAGGAACGGTGGGCGGGCGAAGCATTATCGTTGGCTCTGCAAAGTTCCTCGGGGAACGCGGGGTTGACGTGGCGGAGATTGCCGAGGCGGCTGATCGCATGCGCGCCAATGGCGTCACCGCCATTCTGGTCGCGATAGACGGCAAAGCGCGAGGCGCGATCGGCATCGCAGACCCGATAAAGGAAACGACACCGGCGGCCCTTGCGGCGCTGAAAGCCGCAGGCATTCGCGTTATCATGTTGACCGGCGATAACCGGATCACCGCCGAGGCTGTGGCCGCCAAGTTGGGCATCTCCGATCTGGAGGCGGATGTCCTGCCGGATCAGAAGAGCGCCGTAGTGACCCGGCTGCGGGCTGAGGGGCGCGTCGTCGCTATGGCGGGTGACGGCGTCAACGACGCGCCGGCACTGGCGGCGGCTGACGTAGGCATCGCCATGGGATCGGGCACGGACGTTGCGATGGAAAGCGCCGGCGTCACCCTGCTGACGGGCGACTTGCGCGGTATTCTCG
This sequence comes from uncultured Prosthecobacter sp., assembly GCA_937941745.1. Lineage (GTDB taxonomy): Bacteria > Verrucomicrobiota > Verrucomicrobiia > Verrucomicrobiales > Verrucomicrobiaceae > Prosthecobacter. The sequence goes on from CALDGV010000305.1 coordinate 5,267, forward strand.
CGGCCAGGCGGCTAAGCCAGGCGACAATGCGCAATATTCGCCAGAATCTCTTCTTCGCGTTTGTCTACAACGCGGCCGGTGTTCCGATTGCCGCCGGCGTTCTCTATCCGGCGTTCGGGCTGCTGCTGTCTCCCATTGTAGCTGCCGCCGCGATGGCACTGAGTTCGTTCTCGGTCATCGTCAACGCCCTGCGGCTGCGCTCCCTTTCGCTGAAGGAGCCCATCACATGAACATCGGCGAGGCGGCGGCCCGTTCCGGGGTCTCCGCTAAGATGATCCGCTATTATGAAAGCATCGGGCTCATAGGAGCGGCCTCACGAACCAGGGTGGGATACCGCACCTATGGAGAGCCGGATCTGCACCGTTTGCGCTTCATCCGGCGGGCGAGAGATCTCGGGTTCTCGATGGAGAAAATCCAGACCTTGCTCGGACTGTGGGGAGATACGCATCGCAACAGCAGCGATGTGAAGTCGATTGCGCTGAGCCACATCGACGAGCTCAAGCAGCAAGTCTCGAACCTGCAAGGCATGCTGGCGACGCTTGAGCATTTGGCCGAGAATTGCCACGGCGACGGAAAGCCCGATTGCCCGATAATGGACGATCTCTCACACGGCCAGGCTGAGGCGTCCTGTCACCCTACGACGCCGATGCGAAAGCAATGAGCGCCCCGCAGAGCTTCACTCCGGCCCTCGGCTATCATTGGCTGACGCCCGTGTATGACACCGCGATCCGGATGTTGACCCGCGAGGCGACTTGGAGACGCCGCTTGGTAAGCGAGATCGCGCTGAAGCCCGGAGAGCGATTGCTCGACGTGGGCTGCGGCACCGGCTCACTTGCCATCATGCTGGCCAAGAGCCAGACCAGCGCTCACATTCACGGCCTAGATCCCGATCCCCATGTCTTGGCACGAGCCGCCAAGAAGGCTTTCACCGCTGGGGTCGTGGTCGCTTGGCATACTGGATTTCTGTCCGACGATTTCGTCCAGACGCATGGCCCTTTTGACGTCGTCACGTCATCGCTCGTCCTTCACCAGGTAGCCAAGGACGAGAAGGAGCGCATGATCATCGCAATGAAGAGCGCGCTGCCGCCGACCGGAAAGCTCGTCATTGCGGACTATGGTTTTCAGCGGACCCGCGCCATGCGGATTGCTTTTCGCGCAACTGTCCAAGCCCTCGATGGCGTAGCCGACACGCAGCCAAACGCTGACAACATCCTGCCTGACCTGATGAGGTCTGCCGGTTTTGCGTCCGTCGCAGAGACGGCAGTCGTTTCAACGCCGACCGGCTCCATTTCGATTTATGTGGCCAGCTAGCACCAAACGGCTGTTCGCGCGTTCGATAAGTAACAGTCGTTGAGCCGTGCCATTGGCTGATTTAACTCTACGAGGCTGCCGAAATGAAAAATCACGAGACTATGCAACACAGCACCGCGTCTCATGGCGCGCCTTACAAGACGCTGGCGCTCATGCTGGTCCTGAACACGTTGATTATGTTCGTTTTGATGTTCGAAATGATCGCGCAAGCCAGCGACTTTGTGGTCAATCTCAACATGGCATACATGGCGCTGACGATGGCTGCGCCCATGGCGATCCTGGAGATTGCCATGATGGGAAAGATGTATCCCAACCGGCAGGCGAATCTCATTATTGGAGGCGTCGCGGCGCTTGTCCTGATCGCGAGCTTTTTTGCCATTCGCACTCAAGCCGCAATTGGCGACAGCCAGTTTCTCCGGTCGATGATTCCGCACCACTCAGGCGCGGTGCTCATGTGTAAGGAAGCGACGATTTCCGATCCCGAGATCAAGGCGCTCTGCGTCGGTATCATCCAGTCCCAGGAAGCCGAGATTGCACAGATGAAAGCGCTGCTAGAACGCCAGTAACAGCCTTCCAGCGTTGGAAGGTTCGATCACGTTCTTGGATGCAATAAACTGAGCTTTTTTCGGGAACTAGCAGAGCACTCGCGCCATTTCATATCCATGGTGGTCGGACGCTGTCAAAGGCCGCCATAGAAGTGAGCTTGATGCCAGGCTCCCGCAAAATGTGAGGCGACCAATGACCCCCTTAAAGTCCGTCCTACTTGCAGCCCTTCTGATGTCGACGTCCGCGCCCGTCGCGGCCGCAGAAAAGCCGATGGACCACTCGATGATGCCCGCGAGTGCAGAGCACGGCTTTATGGCCGCCATGGAGAAGATGAAGGCTGACATGCCAAAAGATTACACCGGAAATCCCGACGTGGATTTCGCGCGGATGATGGTGCCGCATCACCAGAGCGCCATCGCCATGGCGGAGGTGGAGCTGATGTTTGGCAAAGATGAAAAGCTGCGCGAACTGGCGCAGAAAATGATCGACATCCAGAAAATGGAAATCGATCAGCTCAACGCATTCATTAAAGCGAACCAGTAGCAGTTACGCGTTGGATTCTCGTTCATTGGATCGGGAAAGGTAAGTGACAACGCGGTGTCCCGATCCCGCGAGGTGGTCAACCCGGCTCGGCCTTTCCCACAATTTCGCGCCGACGGACCAGCGCAAATAGCGCCGGGATGACGATGGGCGATAGGACGGTCGAGCTGCCCAAGACACGCGTCAACGGCACAGCGAGGAGCGTTGGCTGTCGTCGGAAAGGTTCGGCGCCCGGACTTCAAGCACAGGCGCAAAGCCGCCACCGGGCGTGCGCATGTTGGTCGTCTGTCCCTGATACAATCGTGCAGCAACCAGTTGGACGATACCGGCATAGGTGAAGAGCCGCACATCGACCTTCAAATGAGTGCGTGTTCCCTCATGCTCAATGACACGAGGTCCAGGAGCAGCGTAGGTTTGAGCGACATGAACTCCAGCGACTATTTCCGCCCAGACCTTACGGGTGATTTTGTCGCCCCGATAAGCGGCTTTGCTGCCGTAACCACGTGCTGGCTTAAAAAAGAGGCTTCGCCGATCCCGCCAGAGGTCCTCTGCATTAGCGGACGAAACGACGATTGTCTTAGGGACGGCCGCATCGAGGATGGCGGCATACTCTGGATTTAAGCCCCAGGCTCCCAGCAGAGTGGCATCTGACAACAGGGTCAGATTGCGCTTATCTGCTAGCAAGGCGTGCACGCGCGGATTGGGGGTCACGACAACATTGCCGGCGACATAGGCAGCCCTCAACGCAGCGTGACGCGGCTCATCAAGCGCGAAATCGACGAGCCGATTGTAGATGAGGTCGATGGCGACATCACCTAACATCAGTTGGTTTCCAACCAATGCAAGCTCACTTGCGTCGGCAATGACGGCCTGAAATCCCTGCGATTCAAGTAATGCCTTAGCCAGCCTGAATTCCGGGTAGAGATATTGATCCAGTGGTTTGTCATCGACAATCGCAATGGTCGCGGGACGACCCGAACCTCTTTGCCGGCGCCACTCCGCAATGAACATGTCGGCGACCTGCTCGCCAAAGTTTTTCGGCAGGAGAATATCAATGGGCGCTTGGACCTTGGCGCAGCAAGCCCGCTGAGCCTGAGCCAGGGCAGAGTTTAGAAAAGCCCCACCCGCGTTGGTGTTCACCTCGATCAACTGGGGTCCATTCGGGGTGATATGAAAGTCATAGCCCATGAGCGCTCCGAGAGGGCCGAACTCCGCCTGGGCGATAGACGGCGCCCACGAGAGCGCTGCAAGGCGGTAACCTGGCAACTGAGCGGCCGCTTCCACCGCGCTAACGACCCCCGCCATCGCCGTCATTGTTTCCGCTGACACGAACACCGGAACATTGGAGAAGAGTGACGGACGGGACTGGATAAGGTTCTTAGTGAAGCCTTCAGACCCCACTTCTTGATCAAGCGATTTCTCAAGCGCGCCACGGTCGAGCGTTACGCAGAAGCAGTTCTCGTTCAGTCTCTCAGCCCGCAATTTGTCGGTCATAGACTGATTGCTCACTGTTGATCGAGCGCGCCGCCCGTTCGCGGCCAACACGCCTTGGGGGGCGTTTGACCATCAAGGCAATGTCCGCCCTATGGCTAATGACGAACTCTAGCTCCATCTCGCCGTGGCGTAATCAACTCGTCTCCACTTTTCCCAAAATTCCGCGCCTACGGATCAGCGCAAACAGCGCCGGAATGACGACGAGGGTCAGAATCGTCGATGACACCATGCCGCCGATCATTGGAACGGCGATGCGCTGCATCACCTCAGATCCCACGCCCGTGCTCCAGAGGATCGGAATGAGGCCGGCCATGATGGCGACAACTGTCATCATTTTGGGCCGGACACGGTCGACGGCGCCCGACATGACGGCGTTGTCGAAGTCATCCGACGTGATCGCGCGTTCTGAGCTTTTGCGGCTGGAGCAAAGGTCGTCGATGGCATGATTGAGATAGAGGAGCATCACAACGCCCGTTTCGGCGGCGACGCCGGCCAGCGCGATAAACCCGACCGCCGAGGCGACGCTGAGGTTGAACCCCATCCAGTCCATCAGCCAAAGCCCGCCGATGAGCGAGAACGGCAGCGATAGCATGACGATCAGCGTGTCCGACAAACGGCGGAAATTGGCGAACAGTAGCAGGAAGATCACAAGGATCGTCGCCGGTATGACGATTTTCATGCGTTGTTCGGCGCGTTCGAGGAATTCGAACTGACCGCTCCAGGCGACGTAGTATCCGGGCGGAAACGTGACTTTGTCCGAAACAGCTCTGCGCGCATCGCTGACATAGCCGCCGAGGTCCCGATCGCGGATATCGACGAACACATAGACAGCCAACTGTCCGTCCTCCGTGCGGATCATCGTCGGTCCCTTGGTGCGGGTGATGGTCGCGAGGTCCCCTAGTGGAATGGCGCCTCCGCCTGGCTTGGGCACCAGCACGTCGTTCGCGATAGCCTCCGGGTCGCTCCGCGCGTCCCGACGATAGCGCAGGACGACGGCATAGCGCTCGCGGCCTTCGACCATGGTGGTGATCGGTTCCGCTCCGATGGCTGAGGCAATGGTCTGCTGGACCATCTCCATGCTGATGCCGTATCGGGCGATTTTTTCGCGGTCGGGCGCGATCTCCAGGAATGATCCGCCGTTGATCCGCTCGGCGTAGGCGCTGGACGTGCCCGGCACCGCCCGCAACACGGTCTCGACCTGCCGCGCCAGCGCCTCAAGCTCCTTGGTGTCCTTCCCGAAGATCTTGACGCCAACGGGCGTGCGAATGCCGGTCGCGAGCATGTCGGTGCGAGCTTTGATCGGCATCGTCCAGGCATTGCTAACGCCCGGAAACTGTAGCGATGCATCCATGTCGGCGATGAGCTTGTCGAGCGTCATGCCGTCCCGCCACTCGCCCTCCGGCTTGAGGTTGATGGTCGTCTCGAACATCTCCAGAGGCGCAGGATCTGTTGCAGTCTGGGCGCGGCCGGCCTTGCCCCAGACCGACGCGACCTCAGGAAACCCTTTTATGATCCGGTTCTGGGTTTGCATGAGCTCAGCGGCTTTTGTGGCCGAAAGCCCCGGCAGTGTCGTCGGCATGTAGAGCAGGGTGCCCTCGTTCAGATTGGGCATAAACTCAGATCCAAGCCGTCCAGCCGGGATAACGCTAATCGCCAGCGCCACGGCTGCGAGGGCAATCGTCAGCCATTTGGCGCGCAAGGCGAGGCGGATCATCGGCCGATAAAGCCAGATGAGGGCCCGGCTAACCGGATTACGCGCCTCGGCGATGATCTTGCCGCGGATAAAGAGCACCATCAGGGCTGGCACCAGGGTGATCGACAACAGCGCAGCGGCCCCCATGGCAAAGGTCTTCGTGAAGGCCAGCGGCTGGAAGAGGCGGCCTTCCTGAGCTTCGAGCGCGAAGATCGGCACAAATGAGACGGTGATGATGAGCAGGCTGAAGAACAGCGCCGGTCCGACCTCCTGAGCCGCAGCGATCAGAACGGCCTTTCGGTCGAGATCGGGCGCATGCTCAAGCCGCTTATGCGCGTTCTCGATCATGACGATGGCCGCATCCACCATGGCCCCGATGGCGATGGCGATGCCGCCGAGGCTCATGATGTTTGAGCCGATCCCTAGTGCATGCATGATGCCGAAGGCGATCAGAATGCCGACGGGCAGCGTGACGATGGCGACCAGCGCACTGCGAACGTGCAGCAGGAAAATGAAGCAGATCAACGCGACGACAAGGCTCTCCTCGCTTAGTGTCCAAGTCAGCGTGTCAATGGCGCGGTGAATGAGGTCCGAGCGGTCGTAGACGGGCACGATGGAAACGCCGGCCGGCAGGCTTGGTTGGATTACGTCTATCCGCGCCTTGACGGCCTCGATGACATCAAGCGGGTTCTCGCCGTAGCGCTGGACGACGATGCCGCTTGCGACTTCGCCCTCGCCATTTAGCTCGGTTATTCCGCGCCGCTCATCCGGGACAATCTCGACCCGGGCAACATCGCCGATGAATACGGGCGTATTGCCACTCGATTTGACCGCGACGCGCTCAAGGTCGCTTGGCGACTTCAGATAGCCCCGGCCACGGATCATGAACTCAGTCTCGGCCACTTCGACGGTGCGACCGCCGACGTCGAGATTGCTCGACCGGATGGCCTCCCGGACGTCGTCGAGCGAGACCTTCAAAGCGCGTAGGCGCAGCGGGTCGATTACGACCGCGTATTGCTTCACGAACCCGCCGACGCTCGCGACCTCTGCAACACCTGCTGCCCTCGTAAG
>CALDGV010000306.1 GCA_937941745.1 uncultured Prosthecobacter sp.
GGAGAATTTTGCCCGAGTCCATGATCGCCGGGATGTTCAGCTTGGTATCGCGCTGGCTCACCATGTAGCGAATGGGTTTGGGCGAGAGAAAAGTCTGCAATCTTGTCAGCACTGGCCCGATGGACTTGCTGCCGCCAAGTTGGGGAAAGCCCTTCTTCCAGTAATAGACCACATCCGCATCGGTCACTCCTTCGAGCACCTTGCTGCGATACTCCGGCTCCAGAAGAAAACGCTGTACATCCGCCAGAGTGCCACCTTCGGAGTGATCCAAAAAGGCGAGGATGGCGTTGCGGAGCACCACGGTCATTTGATCCCCCCAGCTAGTGCTGAGGCGCTGGAATACGCTGACGAGGTCGGACGCCAGCAACGTTTTCTCGTAGTCCGTGGTCGCCCGGAGAATGTTAAAGCCAATGCTGAATGCCTCATCGCTAGCATCGACGAGCACCACATCATCGCGTCGATGCGCTGGCACCAGTGCCAACAGCCGCTCGGTCACATCTCCATGCGGGTCTAGCAGAGCAAAGCTATCACCACTCTCCAAATCCTGGCGGATCAGATTCATCAAGAACGTCGTTTTGCCCGTCCCAGTGCCGCCGATGACGTGCATGTGCCGCACCCGCTGATCGGTGGTCAGGAAAACGTTGCTACGCTGGCCGGCGTGGTCATTCCAACCAAGGAACAAGCCACCGTCGCGTTCACCTGAGTAAGCACGACTGCGCCCGGTGTCCTGCCGCAACTTCTTCGACACCAGCGACTCATCGGGAAGGCGGATGAGATTGAGCAGTTCCTCCTGCGAAAGCAGCATCCCCCAACGGTGAGTCTGTCGATTCAGCAGGTCCTCTTCCTGAGCCTCCGCTGGATACTCATCTGCCGCCAGCGGGACAAGATGATTGCCGCCCGGTCGAGCGAGCGCATTCAGCGCTGCCATCATCGGAGCCAAAAGTGCCCATGCGCGTGCGCCATTTTCGGCGCACGTCACCAGCCGCAATACCACGGCAAACAGCGGACTCCGCGCCTTTTGTGATGCCTCACGCGATAGCTCAGCGTGGTTCCTGAAAACAGGGGTGCCATCTGCGTGAGTCGAAACTCGCACCATGCTCTCACCCCATGCCGCCGTGGCAGGCTCGAAGATCACCTGAAACAATCCCATCTCCTTGTCGGCAAAGCCGGACATGGCTGAGATCAATCCGGGGAGCAGATCACTCTTCCCAGTTTCGAGAGAGAGCAAAAAGTCGCGTCCCAAACCAATCTCAGCCGCAGCATAAAAACGCCCGGTTCGCTCCCAGGCTGAATGCAGAAGGTTTTCGGTTGGGCGGGTGACACAGCCAGGGAAGTGCGTCTCGGTCTGCGCTTTAAGCTGAGATGCATCCTCCTCACTGCATGCCCATTGGAAACCGATCTCTCGCTGGTCGGCTAGAATCTCGAATGCCACCGGCTCTCGGCAGGACCGGCACAGCCTCAAAAACGAATCCATCTGCTCACGCCGATAGCGGGGAACCCTCGGAAAAGTCAGCGCGATTTCATGGCAGAAGCCCCGGCTCCAGGTGGTCACTTCCTCTTCCGAAGCCGTGTCCTCGGTCTCATCGACGTGGATTTTCTCTGTGTTGAACCACCGGCCAGCCTTGCTCAGCGCACGCTCCATCAGGGAGGGGCGGCGAACATCGTCCGTCACGCCTTCCGCACGCAGTCGGTAGCCGGTAAACCTCTCAAATGGCGGTTCCAATCCGACTGCTTCGGGATGAATGAACCAGCCACGCCCCCGCAGCTCCCACTGCAAATACTGCGCTGAGAGCTGTTCGTGGGGGGTCGTCATACACTCATTCGCGAGGGCACTTGCACCATTCGGGCGAGCAAGGGATGCATGTCGGGCCTTGCTTCGATGAACTCGACCTTCTCAATCCCTTCGGCAGCCGTGACTTCGTTGATCTTGGCTTTAATGATTCGCTCCACCATTTCCACATACATGAGGCGGGTGTCCTGCCGGAAAAATGTCTCCTTCCGCAAAAGGATTTCGTAGAGCCTTCCGAACACAGGAACCGTCAGCAGCCATGCATCGAAGTCCTCGAGCCCGAGCGTCAGCGTGTTTCGCAGCAGCAGGATAAAACCCAAGATGGTCATCCCGATGGTGACACCGCCCCAGACCATGCCAAAGAGAGCCAGATAGCCAACGACTAGACCGCTCAGCAGCAAGAGCAGCACGAGGAACTGCCAGAAAGGGAACGGCGCGGGTATCTCGCAGAAGCGATACGAGAAGAACCAAGATGTTCCGAAAGGTGCAGAGCAGAGATCGAAAGTGAGTCGCTCCCGCCTCATCCGCAGGTAGTCACGCTTCGAGGAAAGCATGCCACCCTCCCGATAATCCAGGCGCATCAGCTCCAGTCCCGGAACCTTTCGCTGCTGAAGCTCTTCTTCGATGCTCTGGTAGAACGAATCAGAGGATGTCTGAAAGTCATCCACCAGGGTGTAGGTCGGTGGCCGGAGTTCCTCCGGTTTGCGCTTTTTCCAAAGGCCAAGCATAGGTCAGCGGGGTGGATGGTTTACGCGGCGGCGTTGAACTTTTTCATCAGTTCTTGAACTTCGCGGCCGGGATCGGCCCCGAGAGCTTCAAACAAATCAAAGGCTTCGATCAAGTCCACGCGTCGCTCGCCCAGCTCGATCCTTGCCACCATCCCATGCTCACGACCAAGCGCCGTGGCGAGATCACGCTGCGTCATGCCAGCTTTCTCCCGCAGCGAACGTATGTGCTCGCAGAAGATCTTGGATCGTTTGCCGTGGAGGGGCTTGTTCACCCTCAAGTTTTGCCAGAAAATCGCCTTGCCTCCAAAATGAGAGCAGATATGATGCCTCACAAACCCATTCACCTGCCATGACCTTCCTCCGCAGAATCGGCCCTGACCCTCACGCCAACGGTCAAAGCACCCCGGCCTTGGAAAACTGTCCTGACATCTGGGAGCTGGCTGATGGCGATTTCGCCATCATCGGCATCGACATGACGGATGCAGCCAAACCGCTCCTGCCTGCGACCGCAGGGTGTGGGCCTGATGAACGGATCGTCCGTGTGCCTCGCCGCATCTTGGTCGATGCCAAGGCTGACATTCCAGCCAAAGCCTGACATCTGGCCTGAGTCACTCCGCTTGTGATACAATGGGCGCATCATGGCCCACATCGTCGCTTGGATCGGACTTCATGCCTTTGATCTGCTCTCAGCAGTTGGAATCATTTCCGGCTTGGCTTTTACGGCATTGAGTTTTCGAGAAGATACCCGCTCACGCCGTCTGAACAATCTTGTCCGGCTCACTGAGCAGCACCGGGACATTTGGGAGGAAAGCCAAAAGAATCCCAAACTCGCCCGAATCCGCGACCCAAAAGCCGATCTCTACACCAAGCCCGTCACGGCTGAAGAAGCTCAGTTTGTCATGCTGCTGATGTTTCATCTGCACTGCTGGTATCGAGCCATCGAAGGCAGGGAGGTGTCCAGCCTGGAGGGACTGGAAAAAGACATTCGGAACTTCTTCGGGCGGCCTGTGCCGCGCCATGTGTGGGAGGAGCGGAAAGCCTTCTTCGACCGCGACTTCCGTCAGTTCGTCGATGAACTGCTCCTCAAATGATCTCCAAACAAAAAGCCCGCCCGGATGAACTCCGAGGCGGGTGTTTTTAGTATTCGCTGGGCAAGAGAACGGTCGTCACGGAACGATCCCATTCCGTGATGATCCAGAACTTCACCTGGCTGGTCGTGCTGTAGGCGGACAGCAGCCGAGAGCCCTCTTCGAGCGCTCGATTGTTCTCATCAATGTCTTCCTGGCAGAGTTCGCCCCAGTCACCCATCGCATGTCGTGCGAGGGCGGAGGAGATGTCTGTTGTGGAGACTT
>CALDGV010000307.1 GCA_937941745.1 uncultured Prosthecobacter sp.
TAGGGCGTCCGCTTTTGGAAGGGAAGGCTGAAAGGAATCGCCGGGGAACAGGCTCGCCCAGGTCGTTGGGATTGCCGCGCTTCTGAAGCTCCAGATTGCGGGACATGCCCATCTTGTAGTCCAGTTTGGTGCCTTTCTTGTTGTCGGCGTCCACGACATACAAGGCTGCGTCCACCACCGCGTTGGCCATGGGCATATGATAGTGGGGGGTAGCGGTCTGAATGTGGGTGATTTTGGCCTGAAGAGCCTTGGTTTGTTCAGTGAGGTCTTTTGGCTTCTTCTTTTTCAGGTCGGCGATCTGCTTTTCCAGCGCGGCGACTTCAGCACGAGCCTTTTCGACAGGTTTCCAAAACTGTTCGTCCATGGTTGGTAATTCAGTCTGCTTCACTGAGGCAAAGACGCCTGCCAGGGCATAGTAATCTTGAGCGGAAATGGGGTCTGACTTGTGATCATGACACCGCGCGCAGGCCAGGGTCAGCCCGAGGAAAGTGCGGCCGATGGCATCCACATGCTCCTCCCATTCATCAGCCACTGTCGTGCGGATGATTTCTGGAGGAAGCTGCAACTCCTTGAAGTAGGTCGGGCTCAGTCCGATGAATCCCATGGCCACACGGTCTTGCGGGAGTGAGCCTGGAAGATAATCTGCCGCCAGCTGGCGGATCACAAACTGATCGTAGGGCAGGTCGTGATTGATCGAACGGACCACCCAGTCGCGGTAAAGATAGGCATATTTGGTGGAATCCAGCCAGTCAGGCACCTTGTCGGTATAACGTGACAGATCCAACCAGTGCCTGGCCCAGCGTTCGCCATAGTGCGGGGATGCGAGCAGCTTTTCAATCTGGTCAGAAACCGGAACTCCCCCCTGCCCGAGGGTGGGGGGGAGACCTGTGAGGGCAAAAGAAAGTCGGCGCTGCAAAGTGGAAGCTTCCGCCTTGGGGGCAGGTTGCAGCCCGGCAGACTCCATGCGGGCGAGAATGTAGCGGTCGATGCGGGTCTGCGGCCAGGTGCTGTGCTTGATGGCTGGAGGCTCGACACGACGAAGAGGTGCAAACGACCATGGAACGGGGCGGGGGCCATCATCTTTTGCTGGGGCCAACGGCACCAGCAGTCCGAGCAAAAGCCCCGGCAGCTTGCGTGAAAAAGTCATGTGCACACTACAGAGTCTCAGATGCCAGGCTTTCAAACGCGCGCGCATGAAGCGGCTGCGAACTACGTTCATGAGGCCTGATCGTATGAAAACGCTGCCTCTAATTCTGTCCCTGGGTCTCGCCTTGGCCCGCCTGACTGCCGCTGAGATGCCCAATATTCTTTTGATTGTGGCCGATGACCTGGGGTGGGGTGATGTCGGCTGGCATGGAGGCTACGCCAAGACGCCGGTGATGGATCGGCTGGTTCAAGAAGGGGTGGAACTGGATCAGCACTACGTGCAGCCTGTTTGCACGCCGACGCGAACAGCACTCATGAGCGGACGCTATCCAGGGCGTTTCGGTCCCCAGGCGCTTGCGCCAAGCAACCTGCGGGCGATGCCGCTCGGGACTCTGACCCTGGCTTCGATGCTCAAATCAAAGGGCTACAGCACCCATCAAAGTGGCAAATGGCATCTTGGTGCACGCCCTGAATGGATTCCGAATGCCTATGGCTTCGATACAAGCTACGGCACCCTGACCGGAGCGGCCGATCCCTGGACACACAAGTATCGTCAAGGCAGTCCTTATGAGGACACGTGGCATCGTGATGGACGGCTTTTTCAAGAAGAGGGCAATGCCACGGAGCTCGTCACAGCTGAGGCGCTGAAGCACATTCAGGCCGGGAAAGCGCCCTGGTTCATTTATCTGCCTTATCATGCCGTGCATACTCCCGTGGATGCACCGGAGGAGTTCAAGAAGCTTTATGATGGGGTGAAGTTTCATGAGGACCCGGTGCTGCATGAGTCTCGCCTGCGCATGGCAGCCATGGTTTCGCAGCTTGATGCCAAGGTTGGTCAACTGGTCAGCGCGCTCGAAAAAACGGGACAGCGAGAACGGACGCTCATCATCTTCACCAGTGACAATGGCGGCGTGGAATCCCTGAAGAATGCTTATGTCGGCAAAGTGCCGGATTCTCCGTTGAACAGTGAGAATGCTCCACTGCGCGCCGAGAAGAACACCCTCTATGAGGGCGGAACTCGAGTCTGCGCCTGGGCAAGCTGGCCTGGAAAGCTAAAACCGCACAAGTTCACGCTTCCCATGCACGCTGTGGACTGGATGCCCACAATTGCGAGCTTGGCGGGCTTTGTCCCTCCGTCAGGTCATGGGTGGGATGGCGTCAGCCAGTGGGCAGCTTTGACTGGAACTTCATCGGATGCTCCGGCCCGCTCGATCTACATCGCCAAAAAAGGTGGGCGCAGTCTCCGCCTTGGCGGCTGGAAGCTGATTCAACAGGACAATAAAAAGGGCTCGGGTACTTTGGAACTCTACGACATCGAGACAGATCCATTTGAGGAAAGTAATCTTGCCAAGACAAAACCGGGTAAAGTGGCCGAGTTGCTGAAACTTCTTGAGGCTGAACACGCGAAAGATGATCCCAGGCTGCCAGAGGACCTTAAAGACCTGCCTCACTAAAGAAACATGACGTGCTTCAGGTGGTTTGG
>CALDGV010000308.1 GCA_937941745.1 uncultured Prosthecobacter sp.
TCGTGGCGTTTTCCGCCAGCGATCCTGACTTTCCAGCAGGGATGACTCAGACCACGACGGTGGCCAGCTACACCATCAACCTCGCCGGTGGCTGGGAGCTGGAGAATCTTGATTTCGGGCGTGCCTATGCCGGAGGCTTGAGCGGCGTGGTGTTTGCCGATTCGAATGGAAACGGCGGTCGTGATGCTGGTGAAGGCGGTGTGCCAGGGGCTGTTGTGGAGCTGTTCGACAGCGCCGGGTCTGTTTTCCGCGATTCGCGGGTCTGCGGTCCCAACGGCGAATACCGCTTCGACGGCCTGCCGAACGGCACCCATGTGTTGAAGGTCCGTCTGGACTCTCTTGTGACGATGAATGGTGCCAGCTGCACGGCGGATCCGACTGCTCCCGCCGATGGTCAGGCCTCCAGCACCATCACCAACGGCTCGCAGAACCAAAACTTGAATTTCGGCTATCTGGCGAGCAATACAGCGCCGGTGAGCGCGATCTGCCCCACCCCGCGTGGCCAGACGCAGGGAGCCCAGTACATGGTGACGCGGCTGGGCAAGGATGTTCTCGGCGGACAGGGCTACCAGCAGGCGCAGTGCATCATGGGCATGGCACCAAATGGCCGCTGGACCACGGGTGTGCGCTTTGGCAGCAACACCCGAGGCTTTGTCATGGAGGTGCCGACCTTGACTTACGCCAATGTTCCCAAGGTTTCTGCCTCGGCTTCATATGCACTGGGCACGGATGTGAACAATGACGGCAACGCCGTCGGCTACGAAAGGGTGTCTTCGGGCAAGAATGTCACGGTGTATGGCTGGATGTACACCCGCGCGAATGGCCAGACGAGGAGGCTGCTGACACCTTTCGATGCCAATGCCGGACTCAATGCACAGCCCGTCTCGATCACCGGTGACGGTCTTCATGCCTTCGGTACCGTGGATCCTGATGGTCCTGGCGCGACGGTGAGCCAGGGCGGGTATTGGAATCTTGTCACACGTCAGTGGACCGCGATTCCTGGGCTGCGTGAGATCATTGATGCCAGCTCAGATGGCCGCATCCTGCTCGTGGTCAACAGCAGTGGTCAGGGGCAGATTCTGCGCGGTTCGATCCAAGGCGGCTGGTCCACGGTGATGGTCACCTTCACGGGACGCCTCAAAGGCGGCGATGTGAGTGCCCTGGGGCGTTATGTGGGCTCCAGTGAGACGGTCAGCGGGGTGCCGGTGCCTTTTGTTTACGACACGCTGCTTTCCACAAGGCAGAATCTGCCTCGTGCGACTTCGGATACCCTGGGGGGCGTGATTGGAGCCATCTCTGACAGCGGCAGGGTTTTGGGCAGCATGTATGTGAGCGGAAGCGCTGGCAGTGCCGCCGTGCTGTGGGAGTCTCCTGCTTCCAGCTACGTCACAATTCAGAACGTGCTGCGGAATGACGGCCACACGCAGCAAGATCCGGCCTACGCGGGTTGGAACATCTACAACGGTGGCGATGGCATGAGTTCGGATGGTCTGACCTGGGGCGTTTACGGGAACAACCCCCTGGACATGGAGGACAGCCTTCTCTTCCAGACGCTGCCTCCTCTGGAGGATCGCCTCTGCCTGGGCAACGCCGTCTGGCTGGATGCCGATGCGGATGGCATCAAGGAGGTGGGCGAACCCGGCATCAGCGGAGTCGTGCTGCGCCTTTATCACACCGGTTCTGATGGAGCAGTCGGTGGCACGGGAGATGCCGCCGATTGGGAGGCTCATCCGAGCATCACCACCACCTCGTCCGGCTCTTATGTGTTCAGCCCTCTTGCTGCTGGCCGCTATTATATCACCGTGCAGCCTGCCAGCCAGTATCCAAGCACTTCCGGAGCTCCTGACCTGGATGACAACGGCCAGGACAATGACAACAATGCGCGTCAGCCTGCCGGGCCGGGCACCCTGGCCTACAGCCCTGTGATTACCCTGCAGGCTGGCACGGAGCCAACCAACGACGGCGATGCCGATGCCAGCACGGACTTCTCCATCGACTTTGGCTTCAACAATGCCCTCAACATAGGCAACCAGGTCTGGAGAGATGCCAATGACAACGGCATCTTCGACTCCGCTTCAGGCGAGCAGGGGGTTGAGGGGCTGACCGTCGAACTCTTGAGCCCCGCCAATGACGCGGTGCTGATGAGCACCACGACCGATGTGGATGGCTTCTACAGCTTCAACACGGCCACCGCAGCCAGCTACAAGGTGCGCATCCCGTTTTTAAACGCAGCCAATCCTCTGACCAGCAGCACGGTGGTGACCACGGACAACGGTGTGGATCATGACAACAATGGTTCTCAGCCAGGTGTGGGGCAGACAGCTGTCACCTCGATGGCCTTCGCACTGGCGGCAGGAACAGAGCCTGGTTCGAGCGGAGGCACCAACTATGAGAAGACCATCGATATTGGCCTGAGGCCATGCCCCGCCTTCCAGATCAAACCTGCTTCACTGGCTGCCGGAGTACAGGACAGTTCCTACAGCCAGGCGCTGACAGCCTCTGGTGGCGTCGGCCCTTATGTCTGGCAGATGCTTTCCGGCTCCCTGCCTCTGGGCTTGGTTCTTGGCGATGCTGGAGTGATCAGCGGGGTGCCTATGGAAGTCGGCACGTTCATTTTCACGGCTCGGGTCACCGATGCCAAGGGCTGCTCCACGAATCAGAATCTTTCTCTGCTGATCAACTGCCCCTCGATCACGCTGACTCCGGCCAGCCTTCCGAACGTCACGCGTTTGATGGCCTACTCCCAGGACGTGGTTGTTGTGGGGGGCAGGGCGCCTTACTCCGTCGAGGTGGCTGACGGCAGCCTGCCTGCCGGCCTGAGCATCAATGCGGATAACCAGCTTGTGGGCACAACGACGGCTTCGCCTGGAAGCTACACCTTCACACTCCGAGCCATGGATGCACAGGGCTGCACTGGCACCCGTGAATACACCTTGAGCGTGGTCTGTCCGCCGGTAGTCCTGGAGCCTGCCTCCCTGCCAAATGGCACGGTCGGCACGAATTACAGTCAGACACTGGCGGCCAGTGGCGGCACTGCACCCTACTCTTATGCTGTCAGCAGCGGTGCCCTGCCGTCTGGCTTGTTGCTCAACGCCACCTCGGGAACCCTCAGCGGCATCCCGACCAGCAGTGCGAGCGCCAGTTTTGTCATCCGCGCCACGGATGCGGCCGGATGCTCTGGAACCCGCAGCTACAGCGTCACTCCGGCCTGTCCGACGGTGGTGCTCACGCCTTCTTCGTTGAGCAATGGCGTGGTGGGGCAGGCCTATTCACAGACTCTCACCGCCACGGGAGGGCAGGGTGGATACAACTGGGTGGTCATCAGCGGGAACCTGCCGGCTGGGCTCACTCTGAATGCGCTGACTGGTGTCATCAACGGCACGCCAACCGCCAATGTGGCAGCTTCCTTCACCGTGCGTGCGACGGACAGTGCGGGCTGCTCAGGATCTCGTAATTACATTGTCACTCCTGTTTGTCCGACCGTGTCCGTGGTGCAGACAACTCTGCCTGCAGCCGTTGTGGGTTCAGCCTACTCCACAACACTGACCTCTTCCGGAGGAACGTCCCCCTACACCTGGAGCCTCACTTCGGGAACGCTGCCGACGGGTCTGACCTTGAGCCCCGCCGGGGTGCTGAGCGGCACGGCGACTGCGGCGAACGGCTCTGGAACCTCGCTGACCTTCCGAGTGGTGGATGCCAACGGCTGCGCCGGAGCCCGGGCCTTGTCGTTGCAGGTCTGCCCAGCCATGACCCTGAACCCAGCCTCGCTGGCCGTGAGTGTCGTCGGCACCGCCTACAGCCAGACTGTCTCTGCGAGCGGAGGGCTGGCTCCTTATGTGTACTCCGTCAGTGCGGGGTCTCTGCCTTCCTGGGCTTCCTTCAACACGACGACAGGCGTGCTCTCGGGGACGCCAACCAGCACAACGGCGGCCAGCTTCAGCATCCGTGCCGCGGATGCCAATGGCTGCGTCGTCACCCGCGCCTACACAATCACCCCGACCTGTCCTCCCGTCACCGTCAATCCTTCCGCCCTGGCGAATGGCACCGTCGGAGCCAGCTACAGTCAGACAGTCACTGCAACAGGCGGAAGCGCTCCTTACAATTATGCCGTCAGCGTCGGTGCACTGCCCGCTGGCTTGGTGCTGAACAATGCCACTGGCAGCATCAGCGGCACCTGCACGGCCTCCGGAAATTTCACTTTTACAGTGCGTGCCACGGACAATCGGGGATGCCAGGGAGAGCGTGCTTACAACCTCGCCGTCACTTGTCCCTCCGTGGTCTTGAACCCTTCCACACTGGTGGAGGGCGTGGTCGGAACAGCTTACAGTCAGACACTGAGCGCGACTGGAGGCACGGCTCCCTACACGTTCAGCGTCAGTGGCGGCAGTTTGCCTGAAGGCCTGGCTTTGAATGCTTCCACGGGTGCGATCACTGGCACGCCGACCGCGGCCAACGGGGCAGGTGGAGCGGTCACTTTGAGGGTCACGGATGCGCTTGGCTGCTCGGCCACACGCTCTTTCACTCTCAGCGTGTGCCCGGTGATCAGCCTGAACCCTTCAGCTCTGGTGGCAGGCACGATCGGAAATGCTTACTCGCAGGCCATTGTGGCTTCAGGCGGCACCGCACCTTACGCTTACAGCATCATCAGCGGCACTCTGCAGAGCGGTCTGAGCTTCAACGCCAGCACCGGAGCCATCAGTGGTGTTCCCTCCGTGGGCGGGACGGCGAACATTACGGTGAGGGCTGTGGATGCCCACGGCTGCATGGGGCTGCGCAGTTATGTGCTCGCCGTCAGCTGCCCTGTGACCACCATCAGCCCGGCCACGCTGGCGGATGGTCTGGTAGGGACAGCCTACTCTCAGACGGTGACGGTGAGTGGTGGAAGCGCTCCCTACACCTGGGATGTCAGTGCGGGAGAGCTTCCTGCGGGCATCCAGCTCAGCAGTTCGGGTGCATTCAGCGGCACGCCTACAGCCAGCAATGGGGCTGGTGTCAGCATCACCGTGCGCAGCACGGATGCCTTCAACTGTGCCACGACCAAGAACTACTTGCTGAAGATCTGCCCGATCATCCTGGTGAACCCTGCCACGCTGGCTGCCGCAACCGTGGGCAGCAGCTACACGCAGACTCTGACGGCCTCAGGTGGAGCGGCTCCCTACACTTACACCCTGAGTTCGGGAGCACTGCCCGCAGGTCTCAGTCTGAATGCTTCCACAGGAGTCATTGCAGGGACTCCGACCAGCAATGTCAGCGCCACCTTCACGGTTCAGGCCTTGGATGCGAACGGTTGCGCAGGCCAGCGCAGCTACACTCTGGTTCCGGTGTGTCCGGCGCTGACGATTCTGCCTGCAACACCAACGCCTGCCGTGGTGGGTGCTGCTTACAGTCAGGTGATCAGCGCTTCGGGGGGGGCGGGCCCCTACACGATTGAGCTTAGCAGTGGAAGCCTCCCGGCTGGATTGAGCTTTGATCCTGGCAGCGCCACACTTTCCGGCACTCCGACCTCCGCGAATGGCCTGGGAACCAGCCTGACCTTCCGGGCGACGGACGCCTTTGGCTGCCAGAGCACACGGTCTTTGAATCTTCAGGTCTGTCCTGCCATCTCGCTCAGTCCTGCATCGCTGCCCAACGGCACGGTCGGCGCTGCTTACAGCCAGAGCTTGTCTGGCGTGGGAGGTGCAGCTCCCTATGCGTTCACGGTGGTCGCAGGCTCACTCCCATCCTGGGCAAGCCTGAACAGCACGACAGGTCTTGTTAGCGGCACACCAGACAGCACCTTGACCGCCAGCTTCACCATCCGGGCCGTGGATGCGAATGGCTGCCAGGCGACTGCCAGCTACACCGTGACGCCGCAATGTCCTGCGATGACCATCGCGCCAACGACCCTGCCCGTGCCCACAGTGGGTGTGGCCTACAGTCAGAGCCTGTCGGTCACAGGCGGCACCGGACCCTACACCTACAGCATCAGCAGTGGTGTGCTGCCTTCGGGGCTCACTCTGAATGGTTCGACTGGGGTGATCAGTGGCACGCCCACCAGCACCGCAAACGCTGCGTTCACGATTCGTGCCACCGACTCCTACGGCTGCCAGGGACTGCGAAACTACAGCGTCACACCTGTTTGCCCGGTCATCGCACTGACTCCGACGTCCTTGCCTGGTGGGACCGTGGGCGTCAGCTACAGCCAGTCCGTGAGTGGCACCGGCGGCGTGGCGCCTTACACCTATGCCGTCAGTGCCGGGGCGCTCCCTTCCGGCCTCACGCTGAACAGCAGCACGGGCACCATCACCGGCACGCCGACCAGCACCGCCACAGCCACCTTCACAATCCGGGTCACGGATTCGAACAGCTGCTCCGGTTCGCGCGCTTATGCCGTCACGCCGGTCTGCCCGACGATCACGCTTTCGCCCTCATCCCTCGCAGGGGGCATGGTGGGAAGCTCCTATCAGCAGACGGTTTCCGCTTCTGGAGGTGCCGGACCTTACAGTTATGCGCTCACTGCGGGCACGCTGCCGGCAGGCCTCAGCCTGAATGCAACCACGGGGGAGATCTCCGGCACACCCACCGCCTCGAACGGTGCTGGCGCAAACATCACGCTGCGCGCCACGGATCGCAACGGGTGCCAGGGAACACGCAGTTACACTCTCAAGATCTGCCCTGTCATTGCCATCAGCCCGGCCTCCATGGCGGTTCCGACGGTGGGTGCAGCTTACAGCAGTACCGTTTCAGCCTCTGGAGGTGCCACACCTTATGTTTTTGCTCTTTCCACGGGGGCTCTTCCGGCGGGGTTGAGCCTGAACGTGGCGACCGGGGAGATTTCCGGAACTCCGACCCAGGATGTCGCTGCAAGTTTCGTGGTGCGTGTCACCGATGCCAATGGCTGCCAGGCCACCCGCAGCTACAACATGGCTCCTGTCTGCCCAGCCTTGACGCTGGCCCCGACCTCCTTGCCTGCGGCGGTGGTGGGCACGGGTTACAGCCAGACCCTGAGTGTGACCGGCGGCAATGCGCCTTACACATTCAGCGTGTCGAACGGAACGCTGCCTTCAGGGCTCAGCCTCGACAGTGTCACAGGCATTCTCAGTGGCACGCCGACGAGTGCGACCCTGAGCAGCTTCACCATCCGGGTGACCGATCAGTATGGCTGTGCAGGCTCCCGGGCCTATTCCTTGTCGCCGGTCTGTCCGGTGCTTGTGGTGACGCCAGCCACCCTGCCTCGCGCGCAAGTGGGAACTCCTTACTCACAGGCTCTGGCGGCTGGTGGTGGCAGCGCGCCCTACACCTGGGCACTGACCTCTGGCAGCCTGCCAGCAGGCCTGAACTTTGATGCAGCAACAGCGACGATCAGCGGCACGCCGACGACAGCCAACGGAGCTGGTGTGTCACTCACCTTCCGTGCGACGGACCAGTATGGCTGTCAGACGACACTGACGAGCACCCTTGTGGTCTGTCCGGTGATTTCGCTGGCTCCATCAGCCCTGCCGGATGCCTCGGTGGGCTTGTCCTACAGCCAGACCGTGACCGCTTCCGGCGGCGCGACCCCCTATGCCTACTCCTTGAGCAGTGGCAGCCTGCCCGCCGGGCTGTCTTTGACCAGCAGCGGGGTGATTTCCGGAACGCCAATCAGCACGGCCCCCTCCTCATTTGTGGTTCGGGCGGTGGATGCGAATGGTTGTGTGGGCACGCGGACTTACGAGATCATCACCGGCTGTCCTGTCATCACTGTCAGCCCGGCGTCACTTCCCGATCCGACGGTTGGATCACCCTATTCACAGGCCATCACGGCAAGTCCGCCAAGCGGACTGATCGGTCAGTACTTCTCTGGCACCAACTTGCAGACCCTGGTCCTGAGCCGTGTTGACAGCAGCATCGACTTCGACTGGGCCAGTGGCAGCCCTGATCCCTTGGTTCCTGCAAACGGATTTTCTGTTCGCTGGACAGGCACGCTCCTGCCGAACACGACGGGAACCTACACCTTCCAGGCGACGACCGATGATGGCTTCCGTCTTTGGGTGAACAATACCCTGCTGATTGACCGCTGGTATGATCAGAGTGCCACAAACCACAGTGCAAGCGTGGTGCTCAACGGTGGTTCTGCCGCCGTCATCCGTGTCGAATTCTATGAAAACGGCGGGCAGGCAGTGGCGCGGCTTCAGTGGAGCGGTCCTGGTTTCCCCATGCAGCCGGTGACTGGCTGGCAGACCTATCGTTACACCGTGGGTGCAGGCACGTTGCCAACTGGGCTGGCGCTGGATGAGATGACGGGAGTTCTCAGCGGCACGGTCACCACGCCGGGAGTTTCCAACTTCACCGTGCGTGTCTCCGACGGCAGCGCCTGTTTTGGCACACGCAGCTATACGGTCACGTCGGCCTGCCCCGCGCTGACCGTTGACACAGCTTCCCTGCCGGAAGCCTTCGTCGGCTCCAGCTACAGCCAGACCCTTGCCGCAACCGGTGGTGTGGCTCCCTTGGTTTGGAGCCTTCAAAGCGGCACTCTGCCGCAGGGGCTGAGCCTCAGCAGTGCTGGGGTGATCAGCGGCACGCCGACCTCTGCGGCTGCAGCCAGCCTGACCGTGCGTGTGACGGACGCCTCGGGCTGTTTCGCGACAAAAAACCTGACGTTGATCAGCCGAAACATGGGCATCGGCAACCTTGTCTGGGTCGATGGCAACAACAACGGACTGCGTGACTCCACCGAAGTCGGCATTCCCAACCTGCGGGTGGAGCTGTGGTCGCCGGGAGGTGACGGTGCACGTGACAACGGCGGTGGCGACGACGTCAGGCTGAACGAGACATTCACCGATGCGAACGGGCTTTATGGCTTCAATGGCCTCCTGCCCGGTGTCTATTATGTCCGTATTCCGACTCCGCCGGTTTACAATCCGCAGGTCAGCATGCCTTCGGTGAGCAGTGACAATGCCGTCAACAACGACAGCAACGGCATTCAGCCCGGTGGCAGCGGCACGCCGGTTGTCAGCCCCCTCATCACACTTGCCGCTGGCGCGGAGGCCGCCTTGGGCGTGGATGGAGATGATGCCGACCGCGATGCCACGATCGACTTCGGCTTTGCCAACCTGGATCTCTGCTACACCAACAGCCTGGTCGATAACGCCAGCTTTGAGTTCCAGCAGCAGCCCAACATGACCGGCACGGCCCTTTCTGTGCTGGGTTACAATGCTTCGGGCACCTCCCTTGGAACCAGCATTAATGCCCTCCAATGGATCGGTGGCGTCAATGGAACCTCCGGGTTGGGCGAGCCGATCCAGCGGGTGCAGGTGCTTGCGGGCAACAATGGCTCCAAAGTGGCCTGGGTCGAGTCGCTCAAGGCGCGCAACGGCAAGCGCTACATGCTTTTTGAAGGCACGAACTCCTGTGTCAGCCTCAGGGCGGCTGGAGGTGGAGCCTGGAGTTCGGTGCTTGTTCCGGGCCGTGAATACCAGGTCAGCATCTGGGCGGCCACCGCCAGTGCTGCGGCTTCGTCCATCGTCCTGGACCTGGGCGCGAGCGCGCAGATCTGGCAGGTCATCGGAGGTTCCACGCCCGGCCTGTATCAGTATTACACCGTCACCCAGGGGGAAATGACGGCGACCGCGCCGGGTGAGCAGCAGTGCTGTGGATTTAGCGGGCATGGGGTCAGCTTCCCAGCCTTTGGCCCAGCGGATTACAACAACTGGTCTGAAGCTTCCGGCAACTCCGCCCAGCCTCTGTGGCGGCAGTTCACCTGGCGTTTCCGTATCGCCGCAGGAGCCACGGCATCCCAGATTGATACGGCCACGATGATCTTCTCCGCAGGTTCCGGCAGCGGGCCGGTGGCCATGGATTACCTGACCGTTTGCGAAGTCGCCGCCACTCCGACGCTGACGATCGGCAACCAGGTCTGGAATGACGTGGACAACGATGGCTTCCGCGATGGATCCGAACTTGGCGTGGGTGGCGTGACGGTCCAGCTTTACAGCTCAGATGACGATACTGCCGGAGACGCAGACGACGTTTTGCTGAACACCGCCACGACGACCAGTGCAGGTGCCTACAGCTTCAGCGGCTTGAGCAACGGCAGGTACGTGGTCAAAATCACT
>CALDGV010000309.1 GCA_937941745.1 uncultured Prosthecobacter sp.
TCGAAGCTCGGGCTGATTCAAAAGTTCCTCCACGTTGCGCAGACGATCCGTCCAGCGATCATAGCCTTCCCCAGTGAGGGGCCGGTTGTTGGCGAGCTCATTACCCTGATCAAAAAAGAACGCGCCGCCATCTTCACCACCAAGCTGAGCACCACCACCTGCGGAAGGGCGCCCTACCTGCCGGGCTGGCTGCATCGTTCGATCGGCCGCCGTTTGCTGAACTCCCCCGGAAGCGCCTCTCTCCTGAGAACTTGGATTTAGCTCTTGAGCAGGTCCTGGTGCCATTCCCTGACCTTGCGCTGGTGATGCCTCGGAAGCTGCAGGCTGCTGCCCCTGGCCCTGAGCCAGTTGTCCGGAAGCCTCGCTGGGTGGTTTGCCAGGTTCCTTGCCTCCAGGCTCACCGCCCTGCCCTTGTTTGCCGGCCTGCGGCGAAGCAGATGGCTCTACAGGCTTTTTGCCATCACCAGCCTCTCCAGTGCTTTCAGCCCCAGCTTGATCGGATGGATTGCCCGCCATCTGACCTGACTTCTGGGCCTCACCCGCCATCTGTCCCGCCTCAGATTTTTTGTTCACATCGGTGTTTTTACCATCACCAGCCTGAGTCGCAGCTGTACCAGCCCTCTCGCTCTCTTGTTCTGGCTTGCCGGAAGCTGTGTCCAGCGGTCGCTGTTCACGGCCTTCACCTTCCCCCTTCTCCTTACCGGCCTCATCAATCAGCTTGTCCAACTCAGCCCGAGCCATGCGCAGCGCCTCAGTTTCGCTGCCCAAAACACTCTCTGCAGCTTTCTCCACTCCCTGCTGAAGGTTCTCCACCAGTGCATTGGCCTTGCGCTCGGCGTCCTGAGCCTCGGCTCGCTGGCCGTAGCGTGATTGCATGCGGGCTTCATCCAGATGTTCTTCAAGCGCGCCTGTCCGCGCCTCACGGACAGCTTCATAAAGACGTCGATGCAGGAGGGGATTGTTGCCTTCAGCCTGCTCACTCACCCGCTTCATGTCATCGAGCAACTGGGTCACCCGCTCTTGCTGCTCCTGGATCTGGCGGGCGACCTCAGTGCCTTGCAGCATCTTGTCGAGATCAGCGCCTGTGTCTGACTGCGCAGCATCTGGCGTCTTCTGATTTTCGAGGGCTTCGGCAATCTGCTTTTGCTTTTCAGCCGCCTCGCGGGCCTGCGCACGCATTTGCTTCATTTCTTCGCTGAAACGTCTGGCGGTCTTCTCCTTGAAGTCCTCCTGCATCTTTTCCAGTTCACGCTGTGCACGGGTGGCGGCGTTCGCGGCATCAGCAAGCTGCTGCTGCTGCAGTTTTTCGGCCACTTCATTGACCTGTTCACGGGTTTGTTCGAGCTGCTGCCTCGCTTCTGCCATGTTGGCAGCGTTTTCGGGCTGCTCCATCCGTTGCTGAAGGTCGTCAATGTCGCTGAGCAGCTGCTTCTGCTCGTCCTCAAGACGCTTGAGCTGGTTCTCGAGTTCCCGCTTCTCCTCCTCCGTCCTGGCCTTGGCGAGCTGGTTCTGCAGTTCCTTCATCTTCTCCGCCAGTGCCTCCTGACGGCGTGCGAGTTCCTTGAGCCGGTTCAGAACCTGCAAATTCTCCTGGTGTTCTCCCGACTGCTCTTCACTGGCCTGCTTCTCCTCTTCGTAGCGCTGTTCTTCCTGCTTCAATTCCAGGTTCATCAGCTGGTTCTGCATCTGCTTCTGCTGCCCGGAAGCCATTTTCGATGACTTCGAGCGCATGATCATGTGTTCGCGACTTTGGGCCTGATGGAGCCACTCCAGGGCGGTCTGCTCAAAAGTCAGCGCCTGATTCAGCGGTGTACGTTTTTTCTGCTCAGCCGCCTCATTGAGTGGATCAAGAGCATCCTTCATGCTCTTCCAGGCCTCGGTCAGCGCCTGCTTGATCTGGGCATCATCGGCTTTTTCCATCGCCTCCTTCGTCTGCTCCAAGGCCATGCCCTGTGAAGCATGCACCACCTTGGCATCGGGTGCAGCCACCTCCATGCTCTTGCCCGCATTGGTGTCACGGACGATGCGCCAGGTGGCGTTAACGATCTGCTTTTGCAGTTCCACGAGCTGATCCGCCTGCCCTTTTTGCTCCTTGCCGGGTTCTCCAGGCGGCGCTTCGCCTTCGCGGAAAATGTCTTCAAAGTGCCGCACTTCTGCAAAGAACATGTCACTCATCGTGCGCCGCACCTCCCCCTGCGGTCCCTTGTCTTCAGCCCAGAAATGATAGCTCACGAGCTGCCTGGGCTGCGCATCTTCCCCCTCGAGGGCCAGCAGTTCCTTCACCGCCTGCTTCTTCCCGGGCTCCGTAGGGCCATGTTGAAAAACCACCTCCTTGGTCCTGCCCGCAATGCTGAAGCTTGCACCACTTTGAGTCACGCTCAGGTCATCCCAGACGCGGGCTTCCACCGGCAGTTCCTGAATCTGTGAAACCTGCACATCGCGCTTGGGGAACACGACCTCGATCTTGGCCAGCTGGTTCGACTGCACGTTCACCGTGATCCAGGGGGGATTTTTGTTCGCCCGCTCTTTGTCATCAACCAGGTGCACCC
>CALDGV010000310.1 GCA_937941745.1 uncultured Prosthecobacter sp.
AAATTGGTAGACGCGCTAGACTCAAAATCTTGTGTCCTCTGGACGTGTCGGTCCGAGTCCGACTACCGGCACCACCTCGTAACAGAGGTGGTTGGCTTCAGTTTCTTGCCACCAGCTTGAGACGAAACTTCTCCACAGCAGCTTTGATCAGCGGATCGTTCTGAAAATCGTCTGGAGGTGCTTGCGGTGAAGGCTCTGCTGGAGCTGAAACTGGCACAGCTGGGCTAGGTTCGGAGGCTTTCACCTCGGGCTGGGGAGGCTCGGGGGCAGCAGGAGCCGGAGCGGGCGCATCAAACAGGCCAAATCCCATTTCGCTGGCCAGGGGCGCTGCCAGGGAGGCATCAATCACAAACTCAAATTTCACCGGGCTGCCCGCCAGTTCGGTAGCGAGTTCCTCAAGGAAGCGGCGCTGGTTGTCACGATTCAAGCTGTCTTTGGCATGAGCCTCAGTCGCGGGGAAGCCGACCTTCATCACCCCACGGGCATAAGACAGGACCGTTCCCACCTGGACCCAGCTCACAATGAGAGCCCGCTTTTGCTGTACAATCGCAACAAGATCAGACCAAAACTGCTGAAAGTCGATCTTTCCCGATTCAGCAGGTGTCGATGATTTGGCAGTGCTTTGAACCGCCTCCGTTTTAGCAGGCTCCTCTGCTGCAGCCACTGGCGTTTTTGGTGCGGGAATGGGTGAAACCACTTCAGCCACGGCTGGAACCGCTGGCGTCGGAACAGGTTCAGTCCTGGTTTCAAGGGCACGATGAACGGCGGGTGGCTCAGCAAGGCCGGAAGCCTCACTCTTAACAGGTGCTGCGGAACGGGCACTGGTCAGAGGTTGACGAGCCACCACTTTGGGCGCGACTGCGCCAGGATTACCAGTTTCCAGCGCCTCAATCACATCGCTGAGGCTGACTTCGTTAAGGTGCTGAACGGCCTGGATCACGCCTAGCTCCAAGTGCAGGCGCTTGTTGGTCGCCCAGCGCATGCGTGCATCCACCTCGGCAAGACCATCCACCACTCGCAGCAACTGTTCGGTCGTGGCCATCTGGCACTGAGCTGCCACCCGCTCGGCAATCTCGGGTTCCAGATCCTCCGCACCAGCCTCAGGGTCGGCCTGGCTGACGAGAAGCGTGCGGACATGCTGAATCAGGTCACTGAGGAGCTTGCCAAGATCCTTGCCGGCTTCGCTGGTCTCATGCACCAATTGGAGGGCACCGACGGTGTCGCTCTCCAGAATGCTCTGTGCCAGCTGCACCACGGTCTGCATGGCAGTGAAGCCGAAGATGTCGAGCACATCCTGTTCGCGAATCTGGTTGCCGCAAAAGGCCACCAACTGGTCGAGCATGGACTGAGCATCACGCATGCCTCCATCGGCTCCCTTGCCGATCGCAAACGCTGCCTTCTCATCCAGGTCCACCCCTTCCTGAGAGGCGATGTGCAGCAGATGCTTGGCGATGATGTTCAGTGGAATGCGCCGAAGATCAAAACGCTGGCAGCGGCTGATGATGGTGGGCAGGATCTTGTTCGCCTCCGTGGTGGCGAAGATGAACTTCACATGCGGCGGCGGCTCTTCCAGCGTCTTGAGCAGCGCGTTGAAGGCTGCAGTGGAGAGCATGTGCACCTCATCAATGTAGTAGATCTTGTAGCGGCACCGGGAGGGGGCGTATTTCACACTTTCCCGAAGGTCGCGCACCTGATCTACACCATTGTTGCTGGCACCGTCGATCTCCAGTACATCCATGCAGCGCCCTTCGGCGATCTCCCGGCAGAGCTCGTCTTCTGGATCGAATTCGATGCTGGGGCCGTTGGGGCAGTTGAGCGCCTTGGCGAAGATGCGCGCCGTCGAGGTTTTTCCTGTTCCACGCGGACCCACGAACAGATAGGCATGAGCCAGACGGTCCTGGGCAATGGCATTCCTGAGGGTGCGGACAACATGCTCCTGGCCGAGCACATCAGCAAAAGTCTTGGGGCGATACTTGCGGGCGAAAACCTGGTAACTCACGCCCTGAGACTAGCGATGCGCTATCATGTGGCGAGGGAATTTTGGGTGTTCATCGGCAAGGTTTCTCTCAACAAGCGATTGCCCGAAGAGGATGCGGGTCGTCTTGACCCCCTACCCTGCCCGTGCCATGCCTCGCACACTCATCCATGCCTGCCGCCTCGAAAAAAAGCCGTTCCAAGACCTCTGCAAAGCCTTCCCAGGAGCTCTCCGTGCCACCTCTTGGGGCTCGTCTGCATACGCTGGCAAACGGACTGGAGGTGATCGTGCGGGAAGATCACCAACATCCCCTGGTCAGCGTCCAGTTCTGGGTGAAGGCAGGCAGCGTTCATGAAGAGCACTGGACCGGCGCGGGGCTGGCGCATTGTGTGGAGCACATGCTTTTTAAAGGCACCGTGCGG
>CALDGV010000311.1 GCA_937941745.1 uncultured Prosthecobacter sp.
TGTTGGCAAAACCGTTCCCAACACCGGCAATTCCTTCCTCTGCACCGCGAAAAAATATTCGGACTTCATCCTTGAGGTCGAATTCAAAGTCGATCCGTCCATGAACTCCGGAATCCAGTTCCGCAGCAACTACTACACCCAGGAGACCGAGGTGGAGATCGCTGGCAAAAAGAAGAAGTTCCCAGCAGACCGCGTGCACGGCTACCAGTTTGAAATCGACCCCAGCCCCCGTGCCTACACGGGCGGAGTCTATGATGAAGGACGGCGTGGCTGGCTCTTCGACCTGAAAAACAATGAGGCCGCCCGCAAAGCCTTCAAGCAGGGGGATTGGAACAAAGCCCGCATCGAGTGCCGCGGAAACAGCATCAAAACCTTCATCAATGGCGTCCCTGCCGCTGATTTCACCGACGACCTGACCAAGGAAGGCGTGATCGCTCTTCAGGTGCACGGCATCGGCAAGAAAACCGAGGCTGTGGGCAAGGAAGTCATGTGGCGGAACATCCGCATCCAGGAGCTCAAATAAGCCCCCTTCCAGACTTCAAGCTTCCAACCATCCCCGGCCGACCCAGGATCACCTGCCCAGGCCGGGGATTTTCATTTCCTGATAGCCCTCTGGAGTCTTGAAGGCGTCATCGCTCACGGCTTCCTGCTTGGCTGACACCAGTTCTGATGAGGTCTTCTTGCCCATGACCTCCATTTCGGACTTCAAAACCATGCCGCGGAAGTCATTGTTCTGAGGCACGAAGGAGGCCGTGGGATTGCCCATCGACTTCAGCATCTTGTCCTGAAGCTCATTGAGCGCCTTGGCGTCTGGAAAGTCCTTGGCCACCCAGAACTTGCCGGTGCCAAGCTTGCCGCTCCAGGTGAAGATTTCGCACTGGTGCTCTCCCACCTTCTCCATCTGGCCCGTGGGAGCTGGTTTGGCCGCTTTTTCACCGCCCAAGGCGGCGCCTGCCATGGCCATCAGCCCCTTCAGGCTGTCACCATTGACCTTCATCATCATCTTCTGTTCGTGCATGAACATCGTCGTCTCACCGGTGCTGGCGTCCATCAGCACACTCATCTGATCTCCCATGTCCATGCGGCTCTTGTCGCCTTTAGCTTTGAGCGTCGTGATGACCTCCTTGCCCTCAGCCTGGGTCTTTTGGGTGATCACCCAGTCCGCCAGGGCGGTTTGCAGGCAGAGCAGGGTCGCAGCGGAGAAAACAAGGAGGTTTTTCATGGTTCCTTAGACTACGGGAAGCATCTGGGTCTGGTCAAGACGCGCCATGACCGAAGCCCTTCCGCACCAAGCCTTCACGCCAGCGGGTGCCTGGGGCCGAGGATGCGTTCACGATCCAGCCGCAGTTCCACTTTGACCTGATCGCCATCCCCTTTCATCCCCCGGATCTTCTTAGGCACGGGCAGAAAAGTCTTCTCGCGCTGGGTGTCGTGCCAGAGGGTGGTTTTCCAGGTTTTGCCATCCACCGTGGCGATGACCGGAGTCATCCCCCAGGCACCAGTGACGGGTAGCTTGAGCTTTTCAGGCAAGGCCACAAATGTCCACCCACCCTTCCCGCCGGTATGAAACAGCACTGCGGAAAATCGGTGGAGGCTCTCGAAAGGATCAGGCTCGGGCTTCATCAGGCAGGATGCGGATGACCGGGCAGCCATGGTCCTCCAGACTCCATGTCATGCCTGGGAGGGGAGCATGCAGGATGAGATGCGGCGGCGGGGGAGGCTCCTGCGGATTCAATTCCCAGCTCAAGCCTGGGCGGTAGCGGGAACTCCACCGCCCACGATGCACCAGCGTGTCGGCCGCGCCATGCCGAAGATAGCTGAAATGCTTTTTGTGATGCAGCGCCAGGCGCAAGGGATGCAGGTCGTTCGTGAGGCTGACGAGGTGCAGCGGACGCAGCGGCCCCTTTTCCGCCGCGTTTTCATAAGCCAAGATCGCCGCCAATGCCGGTGCAGCAGCCCCAAGGCCCACATCCCAGACAACAAGCGGTTCCTCCCCCTGGGTGAAAAGACGCTTCAATTCTGCGAGATCCATTTCAGGACAGGTGGGGATGACCTGCCCGCTGGGCTCATGCATCACGGTCCGGCCACTTAGCACATACTCGCCGAGGGCTTCGGGAACGGCAGCGGTCAGGTTGCGCTTCGGCGGTGTCACGGGATGATCGAGATCTTCCACCTGCAGGATGGCGCGCCTTTCCTGGTAGAGGCTCAGGAAGCGGTCCTCCAGAATGCTCTGCCGCACCTCACGCATGAGCTGATGATAAAAATGAATGTTATGCTGACCCACCAGCTGCCAGCCAAGCGTCTCCTGCGTTTTGGTGAGGTGGTGCAGGTAGGCACGCGAGTGCGTGGCGCAGACCGGACAGCCACAGACAGGGTCCAGAGGCTCGTCCGCGAATTTGTACACCGAACGGCGCAGCTCCACGATGCCTCGAGAAGTGAAGGCGGTGCCGCGCTTCGCCACCTGGGTGGGAATGATGCAGTCAAACATGTCCACACCGCGGTGGACCGCCTCCAGCACATCCAGAGGTGTGCCGACACCCATGAGATAACGAGGGCGATCCTCCGGAAGAAGCGCAGCCGTCAGCTCGCACATGTCCTCACGCTCATGCTTTTCCTCCCCGACAGCCAGACCGCCAATGGCAAAGCCATCAAAGGGCATTTCCACCAGTCCTGCAGCGCTTTCACGGCGCAGGTCGGGATACAGCGCCCCCTGGACGATGGCAAAGAGAGACTGCGGAGAGTCCTCACGAGCCGCCAGGCTGCGGGCAGCCCAACGCTGGGTGACCTGCAGCGCCTGGCGCGCAGTCACCTCATCAGCCGTGCTCGGGATGCACTGGTCCAGCACCATCATGATGTCGCTGCCAATGGCCCGCTGCGTCTGAATGCTCAGCTCCGGACTGAGCAGGATGCGACGGTTGTCCACATAGCTTTGAAAGACCGCCCCCTTTTCCGTCATGGATCGTGAATGCGGGAGCGAGAAAATCTGGTAGCCGCCCGAATCCGTCAGCACAGAGCCCGGCCATTTCATGAAGCGATGAATGCCCCCCAACTGCTTAAAAACCTCGGGACCAGGCCGGAGCAGCAGGTGGTAGGTGTTGGCCAGGAGAATCTGGGAACCCGAGGCGGCAAGCGATTCGGGCGTCTGGGCCTTCACCGTCGCCTGAGTGCCGACCGGCATGAACAGAGGCGACCGAACCTCGCCGTGCAGGGTATGGAAGGTCGTTGCCCGCGCCCGTGAGCCCGTGGCACGGGCATCAAGTCGGAACTGGAGTCGGGAAGGAGGCATCGAAGCTCCATACAAAAGCTTCACGAGATGAAAAGCCGGATCCTTGAAGGCCGGAACAAACCTCTCTCCAGAAGAGGAATTGTTGAGTTGCCTCGTAACAGCCATTTCCGGTCGGAAATGGTGCGCGGTACAGGGTTCGAACCTGTGACCCCCACCATGTCAAGGTGATGCTCTACCACTGAGCTAACCGCGCGGGTCGTTGAAGGGCTGGCTTCATACGCAGTGCCACCCCTTGAGCAACTGTTTTTTCAACTTGATGCGAGGGTCATTTCGCTGGTTTTGGCTTCGGGCGCTCCTGCTTGGGATGTCCAGCCAGCTGAACCACTGAGACCTGCTTCTCTGAAGGGAAGTCGGCCGGCACATCTGCCGTGGCTTTGACATTCCCCGTGGCGGCCCACTCTGTCCCACGCTGGATCACTTCATAAAAACCACGGTCCAGCATCGAATAATCCGCATGACCCAGCGTGGTGTGAAACACGCGCCCCTGGCCGTAGTTCAGCACCATCAGGTTGGGCTCGAGTTCGGCGGTCAGGTCTGATCGGGAAGCTGCCAGAATCTCAATGTTCTCCGCAGGGCCACGAAGTCGGCTGTAAAGCTCGTCCTGGGCGTGGAGCCAGCGTTTCGGCAAACCACGGGTGATGGGATGCTCCACGTTCTGGATCTCGACCACAAACTCGTGCTGAGGTCCATGGGCACCGCCATTGCCGGGTGTGGTGTTGCGGAAAAGCTTGCCATCCTTCACATAGAGCCAGGGGCCGCTTTTTTCATTCCGGCCTCCCCAGCCACCGACTCCAATCATCTGGTTGTACTCCTTCCAGTCAGGAAAGGAATTGTTCGCCGCATGCACCGAGACGAAGCCGCCACCACCCTTCACATAGGCGTCAAAGGCAGACCGGACGACCTCGGGCCAGGGCTCACCGTTGTAATTGCTGACCACTGCCGCGAAATCAGCAAACTGCGGCTGCCAGGAGGTCCAGGCCTCCGCAGAAGCGCCCTTGGGCGGCGTGGTGCTGACCTCAACCTGAAAGGCTCCAGAGCTTTCCAGGGCGTCCTTGAGCACCGGCGTGGTGATGTCCCACTTATGATTGTTCTGTCCATCAATGATCAGAACCTTCAAGGGCGCAGCCAAAGTGCTGCAGGTCATTGTGATGAGGGAAGCAAAGAGCGAAATCAGGCGCATGGCGGCTGTTGTAGGAACAGTCCGCGCCACCGGCAAGCCTGAAAAAGCCCCGGAGAAGCTTCACTTGCCATTCAGGCGGCTCGCCACGGGGCGAGGCACACGGTTGAGCACAGTAATGGGCGATTCCCCAGCGCCAGGGCGGTAGAAAAGCGCCAGATCATGCTCGAAGCCGGGATAACTGGTATTGATGCATTCGCTGCCCTCGATCACGGTTTCACCCTCGGCAAACATGCCGGCAATGGCAAATGCCATCGCGATGCGATGGTCATGGTAGGTGGTGATGCTGGCTCCCTGAAGCTTGGCGCCACCGATGATCTCCATGCCGTCATCGTATTCAATGACCGTCACGCCCATGCGGCGGAGGTTTTCCGCCACGGCGGCGATTCGATCCGTCTCCTTCACACGCAGCTCACGGGCATCTTTGATGAGTGTGTTGCCACGTGCCAGGGCACCCGCCACGGCAAGGATCGGCAGTTCATCGATCACGTTGGGAATCTCGGCCCCGCCAATAACAGTGGCGTTCAGTTCACCGCCGGTCACCACGACGTTGCCGCGCGGCTCACCGTCGGCGTTTTCTTCGCTGCTGGTGATGTGGGCTCCCATGCGGAGCAGCACGTTGATGACACCCGTGCGGGTCGGATTGAGACCGACGTTTTTCAAGGTGATCTGCTGGCCAGGGCTGGCGGCGGCAGCCACCATCCAGAAGGCTGCGCTGGAAATGTCTCCAGGAACCACCAGATCACGCGCACGTGGCACCTGGCCTCCATAAACAGAGATGGCATTGCCCTCGCGCACCCATTTCACGCCAAAGTGGCTCATGATGCGCTCGGTGTGATTTCGCGTTGCCACCGGCTCAACAACGGTGGTCTTGCCCGGCGCAAACATGCCGGCAAGCAGGACGGCGCTCTTCACCTGCGCGCTCGCCATGGGCAGGGTGTAGGTGATGGGCTGGAGCTGCCCGCCAGTAATGCGCAGAGGCGCGCAGATTTTCTCGCCCTGGCCCTCCACCCTGGCCCCCATGAGGCTGAGCGGGTCGGCCACGCGTTTCATCGGGCGTTTGGAAAGGGAGGCGTCTCCGAACATCTCTGCCGTGAAGTCCTGTCCAGCCAGAATGCCGGCAAGCAGCCGGATGGTGGTGCCTGAATTGCCACAGTCGATCGGCCCAGACGGGGCTTTCAGCTTCGGACCATGACCGGTGATGGCCATCTTCACCAGGCCGACGCCTTCGAGCTCTTCCAAAGGCTCGACCTCGGCTCCCATTGCCTGCATGGCCTTGACCGTGCACAGGCAGTCCTCGCTGGGGAGGAAGCCTTCCACCACCGTGGTGCCATCGGCCATGCCGGCAAACATGGCGGCACGGTGGCTGATGCTTTTGTCTCCGGGCACGGAGATTTCAGCGGGAAAGGACTTCAGTTTGCGGACTTTGAGGGTGGCCATGGCGGGTGGGGAGCATGCCCCATCGTCTGGAACCGCGCCGATTTCAAGAAAAGCCCCGCTTCAGGATGCAAAGGCCCGGTTCCAACCGCGCCCTATGACTTCAGCCGACCGCCGCAACAGGCACCGTATCGCGCAGAGACTTGGCTTCGGCCAGCAGCCGCTTCAAACCGGACTCGTCAGCCCCTTCGAGCAGCATCAAAAGCTCATTCAAAACTGCGGAAGCTTCCTGCAGCTGCGCCACCAGGGCCGCGCGATTGCCCAAAGCTATGCCTGTCCACAGCCCTGGATCACCGGCGGCGACACGGGTCGTATCACGAAATCCGCCAGCCACGCAGGCGGTCGCCGCAGGATCCTCCCGCAGGGCGGCGAGCGTGGTGACGACAGCCATCATGTGCGGCAGGTGGGAAATTCGTGCGACCTTTTCGTCGTGCTCTTCAGGACCAAATTCCAGCAGGCGGCAGCCCAAAGATTTCCAAAAATGCCGCAGACGGTCCAAATCTGCAGGCCGGGTCTGTTCGGTAGGGGTGAGCAGGCAGGCGGCCTTGTCGAAAAGATTGGCCCGGGCCACCTCAATGCCTGTTTTCTCAGATCCAGCCATTGGATGACTGCCGATGAACCTGGAACCCAGGATGGGCTCCAAAGCGCGGACGACCTGCCCCTTCACACTGCCAACATCGGTGATCAGGGCATCCTCAGCAAGGTCCGCCGTTGCAATCTGTCGGGCAAGGTCCGGCATGGTCTCCACCGGCGTGCAGAGAATGATCAGGGAAGCGCCTGCAGCGGCGGCGGCGGCATCGGTAAAGAAATCCGCCTCAATGCTCCGGCTGTGAATCTGGGCTTCGGCAGATTCACGGCGCGCCCAAAACCGCAGCCGCACGCCCGGCAGCCGCTCTTGCACAGCAAGCGCCAGCGAGCCTCCGAGCAGACCGGGGCCGTAGAGGGTGACAAGACGTTCGCTGGGCATAAAAAAGGGCGGCAGGTTTAGCGGGGCCGTGCACGGATGCAAACACGGAGCAGCATGCTTGAAAAGGTTCCCTCTTCCCTGCCCGGCGCCAGCGCTCGCTTGGCTGGTGTTGACGAGTGCTCACCGGGATGGTTCACCTAGCGCCGGATGCCTGCCCCTAGCCCCGCCCTACCGGACGACCCGCTGACCAACGCCTTCCTGGAGTTCATGGAGGCAGAACGGCGTTCATCTCCGCGCACCCTGGCGAACTACGACCACGCCCTGGGCGAGTTCCGCCGTCGCCACCCAGGCTTCAAGCAATGGGCTGACCTGACGGCCAATGACTTCAGGCTTTATCTTTTCGACATGATGAAGCGCGAAATGGGCCGCGCCACGATCCGCCTGCACTTCGCCGCCCTGCGTTCATTCTTCAAATGGCTGACGCGGAGACAGGGGTGGAAGAGCAATCCCCTGCTGGAGGTGCAGCTGCCCAAGCAGGAAAAAAAACTGCCGGTGGTTCTCACCATGGCGCAGATCAACGACATGCTGAACCTGCCGCTGAGCCTGCCGAAAAGCCCGCGTGATGCCGCCTGGGCGCCCGAACGTGATGCCGCCATCCTGGAGCTTTTTTACTCCACTGGCATGCGGCTTGCCGAACTGGCCTCCGTGAATGTGGAGGACCTGGACGCCTACAGCGACACCCTGCGGGTGATCGGCAAGGGCAGGAAGGAAAGGCTGCTGCCAGTGGGCAGTCCGGCCATGCAGGCGGTGCAGCGCTACCGCCATAAAGCGGGAGTGCACAGCGGCCCGCTTTTCCTCAGCAAACTGCGGCGACGCATCACCACCCAGGCGATCGCGGATGTCGTGGGCAAGTATTGGAAGGCCAGCGGACTGCCTGTGCATGTCACCCCGCACAAGCTGCGCCACAGCTTTGCCACCCACCTGCTCGACAATGGCGCCGACCTGCGCAGCGTGCAGGAACTCCTTGGTCACGCGAGCCTGAGCACCACTCAGATCTACACCCATGTGTCCACACAGCGGATGAAGGAAGTCTATGAAGCTGCCCACCCCAGGGCCTGAGGCCTTCCCTCCTGTTTTTAGGCTCGTCAAAAGACGCCCACCCCCTCACAATCACGGGCAATCATGCGCTGCGCCGCCATCGTGCTCTTGTTTGACCTGCTCCTGACAGGAGTCCAGGCTGCCATTGAGCCTCAGCGAACCAAGACCACACCTGATCAACGGTGTGACAAGCTCTGCGCGGACTTGATCACCAGCATTCAAAAGCATCCTGCACGCCTCGGCATGTGGCTCGAGGATGCCCTCGTAATCAACGAAAGCTGCGCCGTTGAAATCATCACCGCAGCCATGGACGCTGTGAACAACGACCCCGAATACGTCCGCATCATTGAGGCGACGGCACTGCACGTCGCCCCGCAAAGAGCTTCCCAGATCCGTGCAGCCCTGCGGAAGTTCACCATTCCAACTGCGCAGGCCTGGGAAGAACCCGCACAGGAAATCCGGCGCGCCATCGTGCCGCTGCAGCCGGACAGCACCGGTCCCTTGGAGGTCCGTCGTGCCATCGTTCCTGCCGCTGGTAAAGCCGCACCTGAGCCTCCCGAGGAAGTCCGGCGCGCCCTCCTGCCTGGCATCAAGGCAGCCAGGCAATGAAGTGCCTTCCAGACTGCGTACATGCATCATGCCCAAAACCATTCTCGCCCTTGGCGCCCACTACGACGACTGCCCATTCGGACTTCCTGGCGCCCTGCTCAAGGCAGTGAAGCAGCATCACCGCGTCGTCATGCTCAGCCTGATTGGTGATTATTCCAACTGGCCGCCTGTGCGGGGACGTGAGGAAGCCTTGAAGCAGAAAAGCATCGAGATGGCCAGGGAACGCGGCATCGAGATGCGCTTCTTGAACTATGCCTCGATGGGATTCGATGCCTCCATGGAGGCAAAAAAGACCGTCGCAGAAGTCGTCGCAGAGGTGCAGCCTGACATTGCCTTTATGCTGTGGCCTCGTGACCGCCATCCTGATCATGAAGCTGCGAGCGCCATCTGCCACGCTGCACTTTTTCAGCCTGCCCGGCTTCTTGGCAGAGACCAGGTCCGCAGCCCCAGCGAGGTTTATTGGTATGACAACGGTCCTGGTCACACGATTGACTTCACTCCAGACACCTACCTCGATGTCAGCGACGAATGGCCTGCTGCGGTGGAGTGGCTTGGTGGGCTCATGGCGTTTGTGCGCAACGGCCCCTTCGATCCTCAGAAAGACGCCGCCGTGGACACCAAGACCGTGCTGGCACGCTATCGCGGCCTTGCCAGCGGCGTGAAATATGCCGAAGCCGTGCGGTCAGTCAGGCCAGTGGCGCGAGATCTGACATGAGGGCATGCACCCGGCTCACGCAAACAGATGCTTGAGCGGCTGCCCCTTGTCGGCGACAGTGAACGGGCGTTTGCTGGGGGAATAGATCACCTGATCCAACGGCAGTCCGAGAGCATAGCCGATGGTTGCATTGATGTCGGGCGGCGAAACCTTGCCATCCACAGGTGCAGCTCCGTCCTTGTCCGTAGCCCCCCATTTCATGCCGCCTTTGATGCCGCCCCCAATAAGCACGGAGCTGAAGACAGGATAGTGGTCGCGCCCCTGGTTTTGATTGATCTTCGGCGTGCGTCCGAATTCGGAACTGACCACGATGAGGGTGCTGCTCAGAAGGCCGCGGGCCTCCAGATCCTGCACAAGCGCACTCACGGCCGTATCAAAGGTCTCACACAGCCTGGGGGTGTTGATGAAATTGGCCGTGTGCGTGTCCCAGCTTCCAAAAGACACCTCCACAAACCTCACACCATGCTCAACAAGACGTCGAGCCAGCAGGCATCCCTGGCCAAACGTTTCACGACCATAGCTCTGGCGCACAGCCTCCGTCTCCTTGGTGAGGTCGAAGGCGACCAAGTCCTCGCTCTTCATCAGCCGCACGGCGTCATCATACATGTCGCTGTAAGCTTTGACGCTGCGTGTGTCCCATTCCGCCTGAAACTCCGCATCCAGCACGCCCGCCAGATCCCTGCGTGCAGCAAAGCGGTCCTCCGTAACACCTTTGGGAATACGCACATTCTGCAAGCCAGCCTCCGGATTATTCACCATCAGGGGGCCATGTTTCTTGGCGAAGAAACCCGCCCCTGGATGACGGCTGTCGTTGCCAATGTAAACATAGGGTGGCAGGGCAGGATTACCCGGCCCCTGGAAGAAACTCAGCCACGCGCCCATGCCCGGATGCTTGATGGTGCTGCGAAGACCGAAACTGGTGTGCATGAAGTAATTCGCCTGCTCATGAGCCGCCGTATTGGTGGCCACAGCATTTAGCACGCAGGCATGATGCATCTGCTTCGCCATGCGGGGCAGGTATTCGCCGACCTGCACGCCGTCCGCACTGGTCTTGATGGCCTTCGTTGGCCCCATGACCTCGGTGTTGCCCGGCTTTGGGTCCCACGTGTCCAAATGGCTCTGCCCGCCCGTCATGTACAAGAAGATGACGTTGCGTGCCGTTGGCACCTGCTTCGCTGTGGACGATCCCTCGCCTGCGGCAAATGCCCGGCTCGAAAACAGGCTGGCACCTGCCGGCATCAACCCAACTCCCAGAAGGGATTTGGCCGTGTTCGCCATGAAGCGGCGACGATCGAGTTCGCAACGAAGGAAGGGGGATGGATTCGTGTTCATGGCGTGGACGCTGATCTGGCAGCGTGGAAACCAACGCGGACGGGTTTCAGGCTTGTCACCCCACCCAGCCTTTGCCAAAACCCGCCCAACCAACGGCAATTTCGGCATAGCCATGACAGGGCCGGTATCTGACTCGCCCTGAAAATCAGCAAAAAGCCTCGTCAGCGTACTTCCCACGCAGGCGGCAGGTCCTTCGACTCTGGTCCATACGTCTGCGAGACGATGAAGCCACTGGCCTGCGAGGTGTAAAAGATGCGTCCATTGCTCACCACGGCACCGAGGCACTCGCGGGAGTCGATGGCGGGGCCGGTGGAGACGAGTTTGCCGTCTTGGGAGAGGTCGATCATGTCCATGTTCGCACCAAGCACATACGGCTCGCTCATGGTGAAGCGGCAGCAGGCGTAGTTGGTCTGGATGC
>CALDGV010000312.1 GCA_937941745.1 uncultured Prosthecobacter sp.
GGGAAGGCGTGCGGTTTGACCAGTTTCATGCCGCAGCACCGGTCTGCTCGCCTACCCGTGGCAGTGTGATGACCGGACGCACGCCGAATCGCTTTGGCTGTTTCTCCTGGGGCCATTCGTTGCGACCGCAGGAGATTACCATTGCCGAGGCATTGAAAACGGCAGGTTACACGACCGGACATTTCGGCAAATGGCACCTGGGATCGGTGCAAAAGGCCAGTCCCGTGAGTCCGGGTGCCAGCGGTTTTGATGAGTGGGTCTCAGCGCCGAATTACTTCGATCTCGATCCTGTTCTGAGCGTCCAGGGAAGCGCCAAGCAGTTCAAGGGGGACAGCTCTGATGTCACTGTGGATGAGGCGCTGAAATTCATCCGCCGCTGCGCGGAGAAGAAGCAGCGCTTTCTCGCCGTGGTCTGGTTTGGTTCCCCGCATGCCCCTCATCAGCCGCTGGCTTCTGATCAGGCGCTTTATTCGGAACAGCCAGAGGCCCAGAGGAACTTCTGTGGCGAGATCACGGCAATGGACCGGGCTTTTGGCAAGTTGCGCACGGCGCTGCGTGAGCTCGATCTGCGCGAGAACACACTGTTATGGTATTGCAGCGACAACGGCGCGCTGCCCAAAGTCGGTTCCAGTGGCGGACGACGCGGTCACAAAGGGCAGATCTACGAAGGCGGGCTGCTCGTTCCGGCCCTGCTGGAGTGGCCGGCGGTTTTTCGTGAGCCGAAGGTGATCGCGACTCCCTGCGTCACCTCGGACATCTATCCCACCCTGCTTGGCATCGCCGGTGTCACGATGGAAAACCAGCCGCCACTGGACGGCATCGACCTCATGCCGCTGATCAGCGGCCAAGAGACTAAGCGCGGCAGACCCATCGGATTTTGGGAAACTGGCAGCAAAGGTATCAGCACTCCTTCCAAAGCATGGATGGCAGACTTGCTCGCCGTCCAGTCAAGGGGGCAGGAGCCGAATGATCCTACGCGTTTACTGCCAGACGCTGGAAAATTGGGGGAGCCGGTGTCTGAGACGGAATTTCCCGGCCACGCAGCCTGGCTGGACTGGCCGTGGAAACTGCACCGAATCGAAAACCATAAAAACCATGAAATTGCCTGGGAGCTTTACAACCTGGCCAGCGATTCAGATGAAAGCAGCGTGCTGTTGGCGGAGCAGCCCGAGCGGGTGCCAGAAATGCAAAAAAGCCTCGAAGATTGGCTTACCAGCGTGGCAAGGAGTCTCAACGGCAAGGATTATGCAGGAGAAAAAGCTCCTTTAACGCAGTGAAAGCCTCTGTAGCGAGCCGGAAGGGCCAAACAGACGTTTTTTTGAGATTGTGAGGACTTTTGAGTACCTACTTGCCAGGATGATCAAGCGTGCTAATAAACGGCTCAGGGTTAAAGGACGGAAGCTTTGAGATATTCAGTTTATGAAGTCATCAGTCATTCTGAAATTTCAAAAAATTCGTTCTAATTCTAAAAAATACCTTGCGGCAGTGAGGTATTACGCGTTACTATAACTTTAATTGCGGGTATAGCTTAATGGTAAA
Organism: uncultured Prosthecobacter sp.; assembly: GCA_937941745.1. Taxonomy (GTDB): domain Bacteria; phylum Verrucomicrobiota; class Verrucomicrobiia; order Verrucomicrobiales; family Verrucomicrobiaceae; genus Prosthecobacter. The sequence goes on from CALDGV010000312.1 coordinate 1,540, forward strand.
GTTCCAGCCTTCCAAGCTGGCCATGTGGGTTCGATTCCCACTACCCGCTCTGAGTAACGAATCGAAATCCTGTGAATTTACTGCCGTCTATGAAAACTGTATTTGGTTATCGCTTTGCGAGCATCCTCGCTTGCTTGTCCACGTTGACGTATTCCGGCGTTAGTCATGCTCAGTCTAGCAGCGGTTGCTCCGAAATCAGCAATGACGTGAGCGTCGCCGTCTCCAAAGACTCATCTAAGGTTCTGATGGTGGTAGAAGACGCGCTGGTGATCAATGAAGGCTGCGCGGCGGACATTGTTCGGGCCGCCATCATTGCCTCCAAGGCAGATCCGGCACTCGCGGCCCAGATTGTGCAGACTGCGGTCTCTGTTGCTCCGAAAATGGCCTCCCTTATCAATGAGGCGGCGGGTTCGGTGGTGCCCGGACTTGCTGCATCAACCCCGGCTGAGGAAGTGCTGCAGCCACAGGTTACAGCGAGCAAAAACCCAGGAAAAAGCCCGGTATTGCCTGCCGAGCCTCCGGTCGAGGCCGAAGACTTTTTCGTTCCGTCCAGCATTCGTGGAGTTTACCTCATTCAGCCGCCGGCCTCGGGTCCGCTGCCATGTGATCCCACCAACCGTGTGTGTGACCCGAATCCAGTGTCTCCTGCCGCCGCGATTCCCTGAGTC
>CALDGV010000313.1 GCA_937941745.1 uncultured Prosthecobacter sp.
GCTGGCAGGTTGCGGACCTCGCGCCGGTGCTGATGCGGGCCAAAGCGGACAGCGATCTCACCCGGCGTGAGAACTGGACTTTTGCTAGCGAGCTCGTGTTTGAGGACATCCCCGAAACACGACTGCCGAACGCCTTTGGCCTGCCGTTTCATCCGATGGACCGGAAGAAGGTGACCTTCCTCGTGCCGCCCAAAGGACGAGGCATCGCGCCGATGGGTTGGCTGGAGACGAACGTGGTGCAGTTCACCGATCCCACTCACGTCTGGCATGATCCGACGGGAAAAACCTTCCATCTTTGGATGCGCGCGAACACCGGCATGACGAACTATGCCGCCATCGCGCAGGTGAAGGAAAACGATGACGGCAGCATGACGACCTCGCTTGTGAAATCGCCCGCAGGCACGCCGATGCTCTTCGCTCCCTGTCCAGGCGGTCAGATGCGCTTTCATTTGCTGTGGGATGAAAAGACAAAACTCTTCTGGCTGCTCGGATCGCAAGCCACCGACTCGATGATCCGCCCGGATTTGATGCCGAAGGAACGCTGGGGCACGCCGGACAACGAGCGGCACCGCCTGGTGCTGCATTTCTCCAAAAACATGATCGACTGGTGCTTCGCCGGACTTGTGGCGAAGGGCGATACGCCGAAGGAATCCCGCCACTATGCCAGCATGTGCATCGACGGTGAGGATCTCTGCATCGTGAGCCGCAGCGGCGATGCAAAAGCGCATTCCGCGCACAACGGCAATTTAATCACTTTTCATCGAGTGCGGGCTTTTCGCTCGCTGGTCTATTGAGGCGAGATGGCTTCTTTGAGTGAAGTATTTCTATCAGGCGCAGGAGGTCCTCCTCGCTGATGTCTACAAAGGAATCGATAGACTGCAGTGCTGCGATGACCTCCTCATGCGTCGGAGTCGCCGCTCGCTGTGGTGTTTCCTTGGCCGAACGGCTGAATGCCACGGGGTACCGTCGCCAGGGAAAAGCCTGATTGATCAATACAGCCAGAGTGACCATGACAACCGCGTTGGCGAGCACTGGCACGATGGCGAATTGGTAACCGAGGTGCTGAATGGCGTCGCCGCCCATCACCGCAGTGAATGCGGTGGCTCCTCCAGGAGGATGAATGCACCGGAGCTGCTGCATGAGTCCGACAGAAATTCCCACAGCGCATGCAGCGGCTAAAAAGGGAATTGGGATGTGTCGTGCGCAGGCGATGCCGACGAATGCGGAAAGCAGGTGACCCGCGAGCACAGGCCAGGGCTGTGAAAGCGGCCCGTGCGGCACTCCGAAAAGCAGCACGGCACTGGCTCCCATTGAGGCAATGACGCAGCCGGCAGCCGCCAAGGGCAGCAGTGCCGTGGAGACGGCCATGAGCGCCAAAATCGACAGTCCAGCTCCGATCGCGGAGATGAGTTTTTCATGGTTGCTGATCTCGACGATTTCAATGCCGAGCCAGCTGCGCAATCTGGGGAGGGGCATGCTGCCGTGAGTCCTTGGGTGATCGCTCAATGAGGCATGCCTGTTCCATGAACATGGGCAAAGTAAGTCGCGATGTCTCGAGCGCCTTCGACAAAGGCATGCCCATGCGCACGCTGAAGGTTCACTTCAGATGGCAGGCTCTGTGGTTCGTGGTGCAGGATCAACACTGGACAGCTTTGGTTAGCTTCGCCAAGAGCTGGCACCAGTTCAGGCCGAGGGCGCTGAAACGAGATGTAGTGCACTTCCACAGTCTGCTTGAGCAGCGGATAAAATTCCAGCAGGCCGGCTACTTCGGCGCATCCAGGGCAAAACCACGTGCGCGGGCCGTTGTCTAGAAAGTCAGGTTTGAGCAGGTAAAGCTGGTCACGGTTCATGGTTGGTGAGCATTAAACGTATCGTGTCGCGATATGTTTCAAACAAGCGCTGGCGCAGCATCGCGGGCCGTTGCACCTATCCTGCTCATGGGCACCCGCAAAATCCCAACCAAGTCCCAGTATGAAGACCTGGCCGCGTTTCGCTTCGAACTGCGGCAGTTTCTTCGTTTTAGCGAGGAAGCGGCGGCTGCGGCAGGTGTCACGGCGCAGCAGTATCAGGCGTTGCTGGTCATCAAGGGCTTTCCAGGCCGGGATTACGTCACTGTGGGTGAACTTGCGGAGCGACTGCTGATCCGCCACCATAGCGCAGTCGGTCTTGTTGATCGGCTCATGCATGAAGATCTCGTGACCCGTAATGCTGCGGATGATGACCGGAGGCAGGTTCACATCCGCCTCACGCCTCGTGGCGATCTCGTGCTGGCCGACCTGGCAAGCATTCACCGGGAAAAGCTGCGTTTTGTCGGCCCAGAATTGAGGGCTTTGCTTCAGCGCGTCAACCAGGGCGAAAGCAAGCCGTTGGATTGAGGTTTGTCATCCGCAGGGCAAAGACTATCCATCATTCGCATGCAACCCTTCACCAGCCCAGCCATGTCCGTTTTGAAACAGCTGCTTTTTGCATTTGTCGGTCTTGCTGGATCGCTAAGAGCGCAGGAAGACCTCAGCGCGAGCACCGAGTCCTACAAGATAGAAGGGAACAACGCCTACCTCTGTGCTGCTCCAAGACCAGCAGAGGGAAAGCCATGGATTTGGTATGCGCCAACGCTGCGAAGCCTGGCTTTTGGTGAGAGGAAAAGCTACTTTGATACCTTTCTGAGGGCAGGCATCAGCATAGCAGGTTTTGACCTGGGAGAGGTGCGGGGATCACCAGCAAGCACCGCGAAGTTCACCCTTTTTTACCGTGCGATGGTGAAGCGCGGGTTTTCTACGAAGCCGATCCTGCTCGGTCAGAGCCGTGGAGGCATGATGACGCTGGCGTGGGCATTTCGGAACCCCGACAAGGTGAGAGCCTGGGTGGGCATCTACCCTGTATGCAATCTCGCGAGCTGGCCGCTGAAGAACTCCAAAGCACAGACACTCGCGGATTTCGGTCTGCCGGAACCAGAACTGGCGATGCGTTTGAAGGAGTTCAATCCCATCGAGAACCTCGCCGGACTAGCCACGAACCAAGTGCCGATGTTTGCGGTGCATGGTGACAGTGACGTCGTTGTGCCTTATGACCACAACACGAAGCTGCTGAAAGAGCGTTATGAAGCTGCAGGCGGCTCCATCGAAGTGAAAATCATTCCAGGCGAAGGTCACAAGGTCGGGCCGTCCTTCTTTGCCTGTCAGGAGTTGGTCGATTTTGTCCTCAAGCAGGTGCCTTGATTCATCCCATGATCGCGAAGTTGAGCCAATTCATCGTCATGCTGGTTGTCTTTTCAGCGGCTGCTGAACCTCGTATGAGCTTTCTGGTGAACGACAAGGTCAAGGTGGGAGTCGATCTCAACCTGGGTGGTGCCATCACATGGGTGTCTGGAAAGGATGGTGTGAACCGGGTGAACAATTTTGATTATGGGAGGCAGATCCAGCTTTCGTATTTTTCAGGGCCGGTGCCTTTCGAGGCCGATGGAAAGAAGCCTGCAGAACATTGGAAGCATATCGGCTGGAATCCGATTCAGGCTGGGGATGATTTTCACCATGGCTCTCGGACGATCGAGCATCAGAACGATGGCCGACAGTTGCATGTGAAGTGCATTCCGCTCCAGTGGCCCTTGAACAACGTGCCTGGTGAATGCTCCTTGGAGTCGTGGCTTGAGCTTGATGGCCCTGTCTTGAAGGCACGGGCACGGCTGGCGAATGCCAGGGTTGACAAGACACAGTATCCAGCCCGCCTGCAGGAACTGCCTGCGCTTTATGCCAATGCGGCCTTTCATCGTGTGGTCAGCTACACGGGGTCAGAGCCCTTCACGAATGCAGCGATTCAGCTCATGCCGAAATCCGCCACCAAGCATCCATGGAGCTTCTGGCTGGGCACAGAGCAGTGGTCAGCTCTTCTGGATGAACACGACCAGGGACTTGGCCTCATCACGCCAGGGCGCATCTGGTTCACGGGGGGCTTTGCCGGCAGGCCTGGTGGTCATGATTCCTATGCGACGGACACGGGCTACCTGGCCGGTCAGGGTTTGGAAATTCTTGATCACAACATCGTGCATGAATTCCGTTACGAAGTGGTGGTGGGATCGCTGGATGAGATTCGTGCGAGGGCCAGGATGCATGCTTCGAAGGAGTTGCCTTCATGGTCATTCACTCAGGATCGTCAGGGCTGGCATTATCGGGATGCCGAGGACAAGGGCTGGCCCATCCAAGGAGAGCTGAGGGTGGTGCCTGCCGGCCCAGATCCCCAGATGGTCAGCCCCATGCAGTTGTGGACTGCCGAGGACGCCCCTTTCCTCGTCCTGGAAGCTTCTTTTCAGACCAGCGAACCCTCGGCCACGCTTTACTGGCGGAAACTGGGTTCACAGGCTCCAGGTGCGGAGGATCACATCACTTTCCGAGTGCGGAACGATGGGCAGTTTCACCGTCATGTCGTGAACCTGTCCGCTTGCCGGAGCTACCAAGGTGCGATGGTGCAATTGCGGCTCGATCCAGTCTCGAAGGGCGATTCAGAGTCTCTGATCCAGGTGAAGTCCATTCGTCTCGCCCGTGAAGCGCCGTGAGCCAGAACCGTCAAGTTTGCGCATCTTTGGTTCAAGGATTGGTGCTTGTTCGTGGTGGGAAAGGTGAGGCTTCTTCATAGTATGGGCAGGCAGTCCGAGCCTTCGTGAACACATCGGATTGCGCTTTCCTCCCATGATGAAACTGCTGCTGACCTTTCTCCTGCTCGCTGCTTCCTGCAGGGCAGAGCCGCACCTGCCTCCGGGCACGAAAGCGCTGGCATCAGCGGCAGAGAAGGGGCGCGGCCCGCTGGCTCTGGTGAACTTGAATCATCATGTGCTGGGACATGCCCGTGTGTTTGGTGGCAAGCAGCCGGATTTGTTTGTGGCCGGCTATGGTGGACCGCAGGCGGTGCATCTGTTCAAATGGGTGGACACGGCTGAAGATGGTGCGCCCGTGTTTGCGGAGCCGCTGATGGTCGAGTCTGCCTTCAAGGACAAGGGCAGCATCTTTCAACGGCAGGACGGAGTGATCATTGGGTTGTGGATCAGCAAGGATGAACTGGTGACCACAGAATTTGACGATGAGAAGCTCAAGTTCCGCGAAACGAAGCGCGAAAAGCTGCCCAAGGCGGTGAAGTCGCCATCGAGCCTTGGCGTGCTGGTGAACAAGACTGGCTACGATCTTGCGTTCGAGATGTCGAATGGAGGCAAGGGCCCGGAAGGGCATCCATGGTCGGAAGACTGGCGGCCCTACAATGTCTCAGGCATCTCGAATGGCGAACTGCGCTACCGCTACCTGATCGGTTGGTCTTCCACGGGAGAGGTGAAGCAGATGACGAAGACGAAGGAAGAGGTGTTCTTTTCGATGCACGGCATTACGGCCATGAATCTCGGCCAAGGGCATGAGCGCGACCTCATCACCGGCTCGCGGCAGGGAAATCTGGTGTTTTACCGCAACAAGGCAGTAAGTGGCTTTGATCTTGAAGCCAAGCGTCTGGTCGCGGGAGAGGATGGGAACGCATTGCGGCATCCAAGCATCAATCCAAGCGTGTGTGCCTACCCAGGAGGCTTGATTGCGTGTGGCGAAGGTTCGTTGTACTTTTACCGCTTCACCGGCACATGGGCGGCGACCGGTGCGCCCGTGTTTGTAGAACCCGTTTCCGTCTTGCAGGAGCATGCCGACCTTTACGCGGGAACGCTCCCCTCGCCGACGACGGTGGATTGGAATGGCGATGGCTCGCTGGACGTCCTTGCGGGCAACTCCGAGGGGTTTGTGCTCTTCTTTGAAAACATTGGAAGTAATCAAGCACCCCGGTTTCTGCCTGCGACACGCGTGCAGGCTGGCGGCCGTGAGATTCAGGTGCAGGCGGGCTATTCGGGCAGCTTGCAAGGGCTGCAGGAGGCACGCTGGGGCTACCTTTCACCGAATGCGATCGATTGGAACGACGACGGCACACTCGATCTGATCACTGGCGACATCACCGGTGACTACATGATCTACCTCAATCGTGGCACGAAGAGCGAGCCGAGGCTGGATGCCGCGCATCCGCTCTACTGTGACGGCATCGACCTGCACGGCATGTGGCGCTGCCGACCTGCGGTGGCAAAGATCAGCGGACGCATGGCGCTCGTCATCGTGGATGGCGATGACCACTTTCACCTCTACTGGCGCATTGACGACTACAATGTCGAAGACGGAGGCAAGCTGAAGCTCGCCGATGGCAAGTTCATTGGCACTAGTGGAGGTGTGGGGGGCAAGAGCGGGCGCTGCAAGCTCGACCTCTTTGATTGGAATGGTGATGGTCATCTCGACTTCGTCATCGGCGCCGGCCGCGTGGTATCCATTCCAGATCGTGAGACCGGCCTGCCCATGCCGACGATCGGCGTGAAGACGCTCGGCACACCGCTGCTGATGCTCAACACGGGCAGGAACACCTTTGAACGGCCTGTGCCATTCCGTGATGAGACTGGGAAAATCATTCAGCCGGGTGGTGCGCATGAAACGGGAGCTGTTGGCACTCTTCTGGGCAGGGAAGGGCCCAATCTGCTGATCTGCAATGAGGCCGGGCGAATGTTCCTCCTGCCAGGGAAGGTGCTGCGGCCTGGACTTTAGCCCATGCGAAAGGTTGGACCACAGAGGTTGGAGTGCCTCTGAAAAGAAAACTCTCGCGCAAGAGCCGGAGCGCTTGACCCGTCCGGTTGTTTCCGTGTTTTCTCCATCCTGTGACTCCTGACCAAATCCAGCTCCTTTATCTTTCCGTGGCCTCGGTGGCCGTCCTTGTGCTGCTCATCGCCTGGGTGCGCATGAATGCTTTCCTGGCCTTGCTGCTGGCGGCGATGGTCATGGGCGTGGGCTCAGGCATGGATCCCATGGCGATGATGACGGCCTTTGAAAAAGGCATGGGAGGTACGCTTGGTGGCATTGCCGGCATTTTAGGTCTGGGCACGATTCTCGGAGGCCTCCTGGCTGCTTCAGGGGGGGCGGATGTGCTTGCCAAGGCATTGATCGGTCTCTTTGGCCCGAAGCGCGTGCACTGGTGCCTGATGGTGCTGGGGCTTCTGATCGGACTTACCACTTGGTTCGCGGTCGGTCTGGTGATGCTGGTGCCTATTTTGCTGACGCTGGCCCGTGAAACCAAGGAGCCGTTTTTGAAGCTCGCGATCCCGCTTTTGGCCGTGCTTTCGATCATGCATGGCGTGATGCCTCCACATCCTGGCCCTGTGGTGGCGTTGCAGGCGCTGAATGCCGACCTGGGCAAGGTGATCCTTTGGGGGCTGCTCGCCGCGGTGCCTGTGGCTGCAGTTTCAGGCCCCATTTTTGCCCACTGGGCCATGAAGCGTGTCAAAGTGGAGGCTCCACAGCCGCCTCCCGTGGATCCTGCCATCGCCGCCCGGCCCAAGCCATCGCTCGCGGTCACCGTGGCGGTTCTAACGGTGCCGATCCTGCTGCTGCTGACGCAGACAGTGGCCGAGCTGTTGTATGAGGATAAAGCTCATCCTGTGCGCCAAGTCTGCTCGGTGATCGGCAATCCAACCCTGGCCCTGGGCATCTCGGTGATCTTCGCCGGTCTCGCGTTCCGCTTTTCCCGCAATGAAGCGCTGAAAATGGGGGAGAAGGCCATCGCGGCTGTCGGGATGACCTTGCTGGTGGTCGGCGGTGGTGGCGGATTCAAAGGTGTGCTGGAGGCGAGTGGCGCAGCAACCGCCATCGGAGCGATGGCCACGGCAGCTCATCTGCCGCCCATGATCTTCGGCTGGCTGTGCGCGGCATTGGTGCGTGTGGCGACGGGTTCGGCCACCGTGGCCATCACTACGGCCAGCGGTCTCGTGGCTCCCGTGGTGCTGGGCAATCCTGAGGTGAATCCAGAGCTTGTGGTGGTGGGAATCGGCTGCGGTTCACTCTTCCTTTCCCACCTGAACGATGCCGGCTTCTGGATCGTGAAGGAAACGCTTGGCATGACGGTGGCCCAGACACTGCGCACCTGGACCGTCACGGAAACGCTCGTGGGCATCACCGGATTGCTGGTTGCCTGGGGCTTGGACAGCTTGTTCTAAAGCTGCTCCAGCAGGTCCAGGCTTGGATTGATCAGCGTTTCACGGCGTCCCAAACCTTCGTATATTTAGCGAGATCGGCCCCCAGGTCCTGAATGACCTCGCTACGGCCACGCACGTCCTCAGGAATGACCACGGCAGGATTGCTGAGAAACTCGGGGCTCACTTTTTTGAGCGCTGCCGTGTTGGGACAAAGGTAGCCGGTCCACTGCATGTTTTCAGCTGCGGTATCCGCATCGAGCAGATGGTTGATAAAGGCGTGGGCCAGGGCCGGTTGAGGCGCGCTTTTGGGGATCACCATCTCATCGCAGCCCATCACCACACCCTCCTGAGGGATGATGAGCGCAATTTTTTCATTCTCCTGGGCAACCTGCCAGAGATCGCCGCTGTAGCCGTGCACCAGGGTGAATTCGCCGGAGTCCAGGCCTGACTTGTAGCCTTCATTGTCAAACTTGGCTGCAGATGC
>CALDGV010000314.1 GCA_937941745.1 uncultured Prosthecobacter sp.
AAAAAGCGGAGCTCTCTATACGCCGCCCGCCAGGAGGCAAGCCGGGTGCGGCAGCGGGAAGCTGCTTCTTTTTTTTCGCACCGAGAGGCAGGCATCAGCGCAGGGCATGTGCCCAAAGCGGGCGTTTGACGGCCCGGCTCAGGGGCGGAAGCCGGCCAGGAGGCCTGCGGCGGCGAGAGAGAGCAGGGCCAGGAGGCCCTGAGGCTGGAAGGAACGCTGGTAGATGGCCTGGAGGGCGCTGAACTGGAAGGCGAGGCCTGCGACGATGGAGGGATTTCTCCAGGCGCCCTCGCTTTCCTCCACCCGGTAGGAGGTGATCAGGAGGGCAAAGACCCAGGCGATGGAGAGGAGCCAGCCGGTCTGGCCACGCTGCAACTGCCCCCAGGCGATGGCGAGCAGGGCCGCGATGTAGCTCCAGAGGACAAGGTGAAAACCGGTCATATTTAGATTCAGGTTTACCGGTCGCGGCGGTGGATGGCAATCCTCCAGCGGTCGCGGAGGATCGGAGCGGGTCCTTTGGAACTACCGGGCGGGGCGGCGGGTGCGAAGCTGGGCGGCATGCTGGAGCATGAGGCGGTAGCTGCTGAGCCAGTTGGCGGTGCCGGGGGGGTTTTTGGCGCGGGCTTCGCGGGCCCAGAGGTAGGCTTTTTCGGCCTCGGTCCAGTTTTGCAGGCGGTGCCAGTGGATGCCGAGGGCGAGGCGGGGCTCCTCATGCCAGGGGGCGTTGGCCAGGGAGCGCTGGATGCTGGCGAGGCCCTGCTGGGGGCGGTTGATGGCATCGTAGGCATCGGCCAGGGCCAGGGGGTAGAGGTGGTGGTGGGGGTTGAGCTGGCAGGCGCGATCGAGGTCGGCGATGACCTGCTGGAGGGCGGGGCTGCTGGAGGCGCGGTCCTTCTGGGTGAGGGTGTTGAGGACGGCGAGGCCGCGCTGGTAGAAGATGTCGGGGTTGGTGGGGTCGAGCCGCGCGGCGGCATCGAGGTGGGTTTTGCGCGCGGCGGGGTCTTTGCGGGCTTCGGCGAGCCTGGCCTGGGCGAGCTGGTAGTCGGCCCGGCCATGGAACCAGCCGCCCGCGAGGAGGGCGAGGGAGGCGAGGCCGAGGCTGAGCTTGGTGAGCAGCCGGACGGCGGGGAGCTGGAGCGGCGGGCGGGCCAGCTGCTCGAAGCCGGGATTGGCGAGGATGCCGAGGAGGAGGGCGCCGGTGAGGGCGGTGGCGGGGACGTGGTACTGAAACTCGAAGCAGGCATGCACGAGGGAGGCGGTGAGGGCGGCGAGGGCACCGAGGGTGAAGGCGAGGTTGGTGCTGAGGACGCGGCCGGTGTGGAGGAAGCGCTCGCGCACGAACCAGCGGAGGAAGCGGAGGCCGTTCAGGCCATGGACGAGAAGGAGGAGGGCGAGGAGCCCGGCGCCGGCCCAGCCGTAGTCGGCGAGGAGCTGGAGGGGTTCGCTGTGGGCGAAGAGGGGCTCGGGAGCCCAGGAGGGAAGCTTGGCGGAGCGGAGCCGGGTGCCGCCCTCCTGGAACATGCGGGCGCCTTTGCCGAGGAGGGGGGCTTCCGCATGCTGGGCGAGGGCGGACTCCCAGATGCCGAGGCGGATGTCGCTGGTCATGGTCTGGCGCTGCACGCGGTCGCGCAGGTAGGCTTCATTGACCTTCCAGAACACGCCGCCGCCGAGCAGGGTGAGCACGAGGCCGCCGCCAAGCAGGCCCCAGAAGAGGTGGCGCTGCATCTGCCAGATGAGCCAGAAGGCCAGGAGGGCGAAGACGACGAGGCCGACGGCGAGGCCGGTGAGGGCGCCGCGGCTGACGGTGAGGGACATGCCGATGGCGATGGCGAGGCAGCAGAAGGCGAGCCAGAGCTTCAGGACCGCGCCGCCCCGGCCCAGGCAGAGCCAGCCGGCGGCCATGAAGAAGACGACGGAGAGGAGGGCGGCGAGGTGGTTGGGATTGGCGAAGAGGCCGCCGATGCGGCCGGGCAGGACCGGGCGGAGGAACTGCGGCAGGATGTGGAAGCCCCAGTTCCCGGAGAGGTGCACGAAGCCGGCGGCGAGGTGGGCGGCAGCGAGGGCGATGAGGGTGGAGAGCAGGACCACGCGCCAGCGGGGATGGCTGGCGGCGGTGACGGTGAGCACGTAGGTGACGAGGCAGGCGAGCAGGATGATGCCGTCCTCGACGGCCTGACTGCGGACGGGGGAATCCACGGCCCGGGCCAGGATGTAGGCGGCGAAGGCGAGGGTGGCGGCGAGGCAGAGGCTGCTGGGGGGAAAGAGCACGCGCAGCCGCCAGCGGAGGGTGGCGAGGAGGCCGGAGGCGCCGAGCAGGAGGGCCCCGGGCCAGAAGAAGAGCAGGCGGGTCTCCGTGCCCAGGACGAGGGAGGCGGCCAGGGCGGTCAGAAAGGCGACAAGTGCGGCGGTTTGCAGCATGGAAGAGCGGTTTACAGGCTCCGCCGGGAAGTCGCAAGACTTTGGGGCTGCGGTGCTGGCGTGAAAACGGTGGGCCGCCAGGGGCTGAACCGGGGCGCTGAGGGTGATTTTTGAGCCAGAACTGGCGCGAAAGCGTGGCTTGTGACGAGTCTGTGACGTGCTAGGAAATCCCTTATGGCACCTTTCACCGGCAAATTCCGCACCTTCCTCATCTTTGGCGCTCCTGGCAGCGGCAAGGGCACGCAGGGCAAGGTGCTCGGCTCCATCCCGCGCTTCCATCACCTGGCCTGCGGGGATGTCTTCCGCTCCCTGGACACGCGCACGGCGCTGGGGCAGAAGTTTGTGGAGTACTCCAGCCGGGGCGAACTGGTGCCGGATGATGTGACGGTGCAGCTCTGGCGCGCGAACATCAAGCAGCGGGTGGACGGCCACCTGTTCAAGCCGGAGATCGACTTCCTGGTGCTGGACGGCATCCCGCGCAACGTGGAGCAGGCGAAGCTGATGGAGGCGGACATCGAGGTGCTGAAGGTCTTCCATCTTTCCTGCCCGGACCGCACGGAGCTGGCGCGCCGCCTGCGCAAGCGGGCGCTGAAGGACAACCGCTTTGATGATGCGAACGAGACGGTGATCCAGCAGCGCTTTGCCACCTACGAGGCGGAGACCAAGCCGATCCTGGACTATTATGAAGGCGACCGCGTCTGCCAGATCGACGCCAGCCAGCCGCCGGCCAAGGTGCTCTATGACATCCTCGGGGGGGTCATGACGCTCGACGCCTGGAAAGAGCTGGAGAAGATGAAGGTCTAGTTCATGCGCATCCTTTTCATCGGAACCGGGGACATCGGGCTGCCATCGCTCGAATGGCTGCTGTCCACGCCCAAGCACGAGGTGGTGGGGGTGGTGACGCAGCCGGACAAGCCCGCCGGGCGGAAGCTGGCGCTCACCCCTCCGGAAGTGAAGGTGCGCGCCCTGGCCGCCGGGCTGCCGGTGCTGCAGCCGCCGAAGATCCGGAACATCGTGGAGGAGCTGAAGGCCTTCGACGCGGATGTGGCGGTGGTCGTCGCCTATGGGCAGCTGCTGCCGAAAAGCGTGCTGGAAGTGCCCCGGCACGCCTGCCTGAACATCCACGCCTCCCTGCTGCCAAGGCACCGCGGCGCCTCGCCCATCCAGGCGGCGATCCGCGAGGGAGATGCGGAGACGGGGGTGACCATCATGTTCATGGATGAGGGCCTCGACACGGGGGACATCCTGCTCATGGACGCCCTGCCGATCCTGCCGGAGGACACGGGCGGCCGCCTGCATGACAAGCTGGCCCTGGCCGCGCCTGCCAGCCTGGAGAAGGCACTGGACCTCATCGCCGCCGGCAGCCCGCCCCGCACCCCGCAGGATCATGCGCGGGCCACGCACTGCGGAAAGCTGAAGCGCGAAGACGGCAGGCTGGACTGGACACGCCCAGCGCAGGAGCTGGAACGCCTGATCCGCGCCTACCAGCCCTGGCCGGGAACGAGCTGCCTGCTGCCTGGAGACAAGCCCTGGAAAGTACACCGTGCGAGCCTCATCGAAGGGGAGGCCTGCGCCGCCCCCGGCACCCTCGTTTCCACCGACCCGAAAACCGGCCTGATCGTGAGCTGCGGCAGCGGCCTGCTGAAGCTGGAGGAAGTGCAGGCGGAAGGCGGCAAGCGCCTGGCCGCAGCGGATTTCCTGCGCGGGCATCCGCTGGAGGCAGGCACGCAGCTGGGCTGAAGCCACGGCGCTCATTGGGATTGCCGTTGAAGGTTTTTTGCGCTCCCATCCGCGCCGCATGACCTCCGAATCTCCGCCTGCCCTGCCTTCGTTCGATGCATCGCCCCCCGGGCCGGAGGAAGTCATGCCTCCCGTGCCGCCCGCCGAGCCCAGCCTGCCGCGCTCGACCCAGCTTTTGCAGGCCATCCGCACCGCAGTGGAGCAGGTCTTTGTCGGCCAGCCGGAGGTGATCCACCAGTGCCTGGCGGCGCTGCTGGCAGGCGGGCATGTGCTGCTGGAGGGGAAGCCCGGCCTGGGCAAGACCCACCTCGTGCTGGCGCTGAGCCGCACCTTCGGCGCGCAGTTCCGGCGCATTCAGTTCACCCCGGACCTGATGCCCTCCGATGTCACCGGCCACACCCTTTACGACCTGGGCAACCAGAGCTTCCGCGTGCGGCGCGGGCCGGTCTTCACCCAGCTGCTGCTGGCGGATGAGATCAACCGCGCTCCGGCCAAGACCCAGAGCGCGCTGCTGGAGGTGATGCAGGAGGCCCAGGTGACGATCGATGGCGAAACGCATGCGCTGACGCCGCCCTTCATGACCTTTGCCACGCAGAATCCGATCGAACAGGAGGGCACCTACCCGCTGCCCGAGGCGCAGCTCGACCGCTTTCTGCTGAAGGTGGTGATCGACTACCCCGCCGCGAGCCAGGAGGCCTGGATCGTGCGCTCGGTGTCGTCCGTCGCCGGAGGCCGCGGCCTGTCTCCGGAGCAGGTGGGCCAGGTCTGTGCACCTGAGGACATCCTCCAGGCCCAGCAGGAAGCGGCGGCGGTGGAGGCGGTGGAAAGCGTGGTGAACTATGCGGTGGCGATCACCCGCGCCACCCGGTCGCACGGCGCCATCGCGCTCGGGGCGGGAACACGCGGCGCCATCGCCCTGGTGCGGGTGGCCAAGGCCTACGCGCTGCTGGCCGGACGCAGCTACATCACCCCGGCGGATGTGAAGCGCGCCAGCCTGCCGGTGCTGCGGCACCGCATCACCCTGACGCCGGAAGTTTCCATCTCCGGACAGACGGTGGACCAGGTGCTGGACAGCGTGCTGCGCAGCGTGGAGGCCCCGCGGGCCTGATCTTTTTTGGACGCCGTCATGAACCTGCCCTGCGCTCTCCTCCTGCTCCTGATGCTGCTCGTGCCTGCGGCTGCGCAGGACAACGGCCCCAGGCAGGACACGGCAGGCATTCCCACGGACCGGAGCGAGATCCTCCAGCTCCAGATCTTCCTCGACCAACATTTGTTCGGCCCCGGGAAGCTGGACGGCGCGGTGGGGGAGTTCACCTACAAGGCCGTGGTGAACTACAACTACGCCAAGGGCCACCGCGACCTGTACAACTGGCAGCCTGCCCTGGCAGCGGCGGCCAAGGAGGTGCCGGTGATGTACGCCTCCTTCAAGATCCGGCCGGAACTGCTGCAGCATGTGATCCCCGACCTGCCGGAGGCGCCTGAAAAGCAGGTGGAATATCCCGCCATGGCCTACCGGAGCCTCGTGGAGCTGGTGGCGGAGCGCTTTCACACGGACGAAACCTTCCTGGCCAAGCTGAACCCGGACAAGAACCTGGCGCGGCTGAAGCCGGGGGACTCGGTGGTGGTGCCAAACATCCGCTCCTTCCGCATTGAGGAGGTCAAGCCCCTGGCCAGCTACAAGGCGGACCCGGTGCTGAGCAAGAACACCATCGTGATCGACACCACGGAACGCATCGCCGTGGTGTATGGGCCGGGGGAAAAGTTCCTGGCCGCCTTCCCGATCACGCCCGGCAAGCCGGAATTCATCCCGGTGGGCCACTGGGAGGTCACGACCATCCTGAACACCCCGAGCTTCCGTTACGACAAGCAGTTCCTGGAGGCAGGCGTGCGCGGCGGCGAGGCCTACCAGCTGCCGCCCGGGCCCAACAGCCCCGTGGGCATCATCTGGTGCGGCATCAGCAAGAGCGGCATCGGCCTGCACGGCACCGCCCTGCCCCGCACCATCGGCCGCAGCCGCAGCGCAGGCTGTGTGCGCTTTGCCAACTGGGATGCCATCCGCCTGCCGACCCTGATCCGGCCGGGGTCGAAGGTGATCGTGCGCTGAAGCAGGGAGCCAGAGGTGAAATGGACTGTGAAAATCCATTCGCTTTGTGAATGATCATAAATCCCGAAACAAAAAAACGACATCGCGCAGCGGTGACGTTATACCCCATGCCTCCCCGACGCGTTTCGGCGCGTTCCCCTGGCGGTCTTCCCTTCCCCCCACGCTTCTTCGTTCCCCCGTCCCTTGTCCCATCCCGTTGAACAGTCCTACCTGAGCACCTGCCCGGTCTGCCAAAACCAGATCGACGTGACCTCGCTGGACCCCTTCACCAAGCTGAAGTGCCCGTTTTGCGGCCAGATGGTGCGGGTGCGCCGGAAGTTTGACCACTTCATGATCATCCGGCAGATCGGTGAAGGCGGCATGAGCCGCGTGTTTGAGGCGGAGGACGAGACGCTGGGCCGGCGGGTGGCGCTGAAGATCCTGAACCAGCGCTACAGCCGTGATGCCGTGCGCGTGGAGCAGTTCCGCCAGGAGGCCCTGATCACGGCCAACGTGAACCATCCGAACGTGATCAAGCTGTACTCCGTGGGCTACGACCAGGGGTATTTCTACATCGCCATGGAGCTGGTGGACGGCGGCAACCTGGAGCAGCGCATCCGCAAGCAGGGACGCATCCCGGAATCCGAGGCCCTCAAGATCGGCCTGGAAGTCGCCGAAGGCCTGCGCGCGGCCCAGCAGATGGGCCTGATCCACCGCGACGTGAAGCCGGCGAACATTTTGTTCACCGAAACGGGCACGGCCAAGGTGGTGGACTTTGGCCTGGCGCTGTTTGTGGACCGAGGCGGTGACAACTCCGGCGAAATCTGGGCCACCCCCTATTACGTGGCTCCAGAGAAGGTGCTGGACAACCGCGAGGACTACCGCAGCGACATCTTCAGCCTGGGCGCGACCCTTTATCATGCCCTGACAGGCAACCCGCCGCACAAGGCGGACACGAACGCGATCGAGGATCTCCGCCGCATCAAATGCAAACGCGTCACGCTCGGGGACTCGGGCCTGCGCTTCTCCCCGCGCACGGAACACGTGGTGAACGCCATGCTGAGCTTCCGCTCGGAGGATCGCTTCGCGAACTACGATGAGGTCGTCGATGAGATGCGCCTGGCCGAGGGTCTGCTCGACCGTG
>CALDGV010000315.1 GCA_937941745.1 uncultured Prosthecobacter sp.
GTCCTCGGTGTCGAAAGCCACTCCATCCTCGCCGTCGCCTATCTGGCAGGCTCGTTTGCCTGGGGATACATCATGAACAAAGCCCTGGAATGGCCCATGCTGCGGCTGCGGGACCGGCTTTATCCCTCGCGATGAGCGGTGCTGCGGGCCGGGGCTGACTCTTTTGAGTGGAGGGGCTGTAAAACGCCTTGCCCAGAGGGGGCGTGGACGGTGAAAGTGGGGCCGTGTCGTCCCGAACAGCCTCCCCCGCCGATCTTGTCCTGACTTCTGCTGATGCCTCCGCGTGTGCGGAGAAGCTGCGCCTGCTGGTGGAGGGCCTTTCCCGGATCGTGCTCGGTAAGGAGGCGGTGGTGCGCCTGGCGGTGACAGGCCTGCTCGCGAAGGGGCACCTGCTCTTTGAAGACCAGCCAGGGGTGGGCAAGACGCTGCTTTCCCAGGCGCTGGCGCAGTCGCTGGGGCTGCAGTTTCGCAGGGTGCAGTTCACCAGCGACCTGCTGCCTGCGGACATCCTGGGAGCCTCGATCTATGATCGCGAGGCGGGAAGTTTTTCCTTCCACCCTGGGCCTGTGTTCACGCAGGTGCTGTTGGCGGATGAGATCAACCGGGCGACGCCGAAAACTCAGTCGGCCCTGCTGGAGGCGATGGAGGAGGGGAAGGTGACGTGCGATGGCACGCCGCACGCGCTGCCGGTGCCGTTTTTTGTGATCGCGACGCAGAACCCATCGACCCAGATCGGAACCTTCATGCTGCCCGAATCCCAGTTGGACCGCTTTTTGATGCGGCTGGCGCTAGGGGTGCCAGGAAGGCAGGCGGAGCGCACGATGCTGCAGGGGCAGGACCGGCGGGAGATGCTGCGTGAGATGGCGCCGGTGATGCCCTGGGCTGAGCTGGCGCAGATGCAGGTGCTGGCGCGCCGGGTGCACGTGGCAGAGCCATTGCTGGACTATTTGCAGGACCTGCTGGGGGCGAGCCGGAGTGCAGGACATGGCATGTCGCCGCGTGCGGGTCTGGCGCTGCTGGCGGCTGCACGGGCCTGGGCGCTGATGGAAGGCAGGGCCATGGTGCTGCCTGAGGATGTGCAGGCGGTGGGCGTGCCGGTGATGGCGCACCGCCTGGCTGGAGGGCTGGAGGAGGCGGAGCGGCTGCTGGCGGAGGTGCCGGTGCCCTGAGGGGGCATCTCGGGCTCAGAGGCCGGGGCAGTCATCATCCGTCAGTGCATAGAACTCCTGGAGCTCATGATCCTCGGCGGGATGAAAGCAAAGCCGGCCCTGGGAAATGATGCAGGGCGGCACCGGATGCGGATGGTAGTAGGAGTGCAGACCTTCCCATTGGGACTGGCCGAGATGGACGGCCGCGGAGCCTGTGGGAATGAGGTGCATGACGCACTGGCTGGTGTGTGACCAAGGACAGGCATGGGTGCATGCATGGGTGGTTTCGCAGGGGCGGCTCATGGAAGGACCGGGTTGAGGTTTCTGCTGACGCTGCGGCGGCTGTCGCGGGAGGGTGCTTTTAACCAATACGGTGTCTTTTGACCAGACTTTAATTTCCAGAGTCAGGCTGTGGTGGAAAATGCCACGTTGTGGCGGGTCCTCTGCTTTTAGTTAGGAAATGCGAAGCTTCTGAGGCGTCATTCGCAGGCTTGATTCAAGGCGCGAGACGCCCGAACTTCTTTTCCAGTTCCTTCAACGACATCTGGATGAGCGTGGGGCGGCCATGCGGACAGCAGTAGGGCATTTCACAGGCAAAGAGATCCTTCAGAAGGGCCTCGATCTCAGGCAGGGAGAGCTTGTCATTGGCCTTGATGCTATGCCGGCAGACGGTGGTGGCGATCATGTCTTCTCCGAGCCTTAGGGCCGAGCCTTTGGCAGAGAGGGTCTGGAGCTCTTCAATGACCTGATCGAGCCAGGAGAGGGGATCATCGGTCTTGAGGAACGTGGGCAGGGCCTCGACCTTGAAAATGTTGGGGCCGAAGAGTTCGATGTCGATGCCGAGCCGGCCTAACGTATCTTGATGGCGTCGGAGGATGTCGGCATCACGTGGGCTGACCTGGAGGGTGAGCGGCATGAGGAGCCGCTGGGAAGGAACGCCGCCCTGCTCCATGGCACGGCGCATTTTTTCAAAGTTCACGCGTTCGTGCGCCGCATGCTGGTCCATGAGCACCAGGCCTTCATCACTTTCGAGAAGGATGTAGAGCCGGTGCAGGACACCGAGAATGCGGAATTGCGGCACAGCGGCTGGCTCCGCATCGGCTTTGAGAGGTGCTCCTGCATCCGGCTTTGTGGTCGTCGGCGCGGGCGCTGGTTCTGCTGCAGGCTGAGGCAGCCTGGGCTGCGCAGGCGCAGGCTCATTGGCCACGGGATCCGCCAAGGCAGGCTTTGGCGGGAGCTGGGGGAGGGCGGCAGGCTCCGTCTTGAGGATGAGCGGCACCGAGGCGGTGTGCAGGGCAAAGCTCTGCTGCTGCGGTGTGGCGACGGGCGGTAGAGCGGGCCGTGCTATTTGGGCAGGCTGGGAGTGGCCTTCGGGGAGCTTGCTGGCAGTTTCCAGGGCGCGGCTGACGGCCCGGGCGATGGCATCGCGGACGGCGAAGCCATCGTGAAAGCGCACTTCCTTCTTGGCGGGGTGGACATTGATGTCGTATGCGGACGCCTCCATGCTGATAAAGAGGAAGGTCACCGGATGCTGCCCCTTCATGAGAGAGGTGTGGAAGCCTTCGCGCAGGCCGTAGTTGATGGAAGGACTCTCGATGGGGCGGCCGTTCAGGAAAGTGAGCTGCTGCTGCCGGCCGGAACGACTGAGGCCCGGGCCGCCAATGTAGCCGGAGACCCGGATCCCCTTGTGCTCGCTGGGTTCGACCTTGATGAGGCGACGAGCCAGATCGCCTCCGACCAGTCCGCGGATTCTTTCGAGGATGTCGGTGGTGGCTGGAAGGTGAAAGGCCACGGCACCATCCCGAATCAGAGTGAAGGTGACCTCAGCGTGGGCAATCGCATGAACGATGAACTGCTGCTCGATGTGCGCATACTCCGTAGCCTCCGTGCGGAGAAATTTGCGCCGGGCGGGGACATTGAAGAAAAGGGACCGTGCTTCGATGACGGTGCCACCAGCACCTCCATAGTCTTTGACGGCGCTGAGTCTGCCGCCGTTGATCTCCACCTCCGTGCCGCTCAGGGCTTCTTTCTCCCGCGTGGCAAGGCGGAAACGTGTCACAGAGGCGATGCTGGGCAGGGCTTCGCCGCGAAAACCAAAGGTCCAGATCGCTGCGAGATCCTCCTTGGTCCGTATTTTGCTGGTGGCATGTCGTTCAATGCTTAGCAGCGCATCCTCACGGTTCATTCCACAGCCATCATCTGTCACACGGATCATGGCCGTGCCGCCCCGCTGCACCTCCACCGTGATGTGCGCCGCGCCCGCATCCAGGCTGTTTTCCACCAGCTCTCGGATCACTGCGGCGGGGCGCTCTACGACCTCACCCGCGGCAACCTGGCTGGCCAGAGCATCGGGCAGGATTCGGATTTTTGACATAACCAGGAAAACGATGAAAAAAGTGAAAGCAGCGGAAGCGTAATCCTTGCATGTGACAGGCGCCTGTGAAAAGGGCGCAGCCCACAAATATCATTCGCCGTCCCACCACCCGCGATGATCACCCTCACCGACAACGCCGCTCTCCACCTCCGACAACTGCTCGAAGAAAAAAATGCTCCGCAGGGTGCAGGGCTGCGTGTCCAAGTGGAGAAGGGCGGCTGCGCTGGGTGGCAGTACACCATGAAAGTCGATCAGGCCGCAGGGCAGGATCAGATTTTCAGTCATCAGGGGGTTTCACTGATCGTTGATGAGCAGAGTTTCCCCTACCTCAAAGGTTGCTGCATTGATTATGTGGAAGCCTTAAATGATTCCGGTTTCCGGGTCGAGAATCCGAATGCAGTTCGGAGCTGCGGCTGCGGCACATCATTTGAGCCGAAGGAGTCCTAGTTGCCTCATTCGCAATGGTTTATTTCAACTATTCACACAAAACCCTTTTCTTTTGGTCTCAAACCAGTAGAATTTGGGAAGATTTTCTCTGATAATTTCAATACTTTTCTCAGTTTTGCCATGCATATTCGATTTTTAAGCGACGGTAGCGAATTCCGTTCCTATGGGGGAGGGAGTTTCTCCAAAAAAAAGGAAAGCGATGGAGGGATTTTTTGGTGGGCGATTCTCATAACCCTGTTGATGGGAGCTGCCACCTTCTCCTGGTTTTTCAGCATTATGGTTTTTCAGCACCCTGAAAAACCCTTTAACTACAAGATGTTGGCGAAGTTCAAGAAATTGGAACCTCTGCGCCCATGGACCACCTTTACCGTGCCAGATGGCAAGAAACTGACACCCCGTGAGCTGCTGACAGAATTCTATCCCTACAGCGCTACTCAGATGGGGGTGAAGAATGACATGCTGAAGCGCTCCTTCATCCGCAATTACAAGCATGAGAAGCCGCTTTATGTCGTCGGCAGTTACAAGGTGCTCAGCCTGCGCATGCTGACGGAAAAGGATGTGATCTCGGAAGGCTGGGTGGTGCGTGCGCGGGCCACAGACCTGGAGGACATGGACATTGAAATTCTAATGCCTGGACTGACGGTCAAGGATGAGCCTTTCCGCGTGGGTGACGTGGTGATGATGGACGCCAACAAGCCGCAGGTGACTGCATTGCATGTGCAGCGACTCGACGGTGATCGCATGTGCGTGACAGCGGTGCCGCTGGCTTACACCAACTTCACCAAAGATTCCGCTGCGCTGAAGATGACTCCACCTGCTGCGCTGAACATGGATGCCTACTGGCCTGTAAGCCGTGACACGGGTTCTGCGATGGCAGCTGAAGCTGCCGACAGCATCAAGGAAGTTGCTGCAAAAGATTGAGAGCTTTTTGTTCGTCAGTCGAGTGCATAAAAAAGCCGCGGTTCACTCCGCGGCTTTTTTGTTGAGATGAAGGACGAATAATTAGTTGGAGCGCCCGAGGTAGCTTTTGTCCTCGGTTTTGACGCTGATCTTGTCACCAGGGCCGATGAAGAGCGGAACCTGGACGATGAGGCCCGTCTCCAAGGTGGCAGATTTGTAAACGTTGTTGGCCGAATCGCCTTTGACGCCCTCAGGTGCTTCCGTGACGGTCATGACCACAGAGGCGGGAAGTTCGATGCCGATGGCCAAGCCGTCGGCGAATTGAACAGTGTATTTCTGCCCTTCGATCAGGTAGTCCTTGGCATCGGCCACGTTGGCTTCGCTGAGGATGACATCCTCAAAGGTTTCAGGATGCATGAAGTGGTAGCCGTCGCCGTCCTTGTAGCTGAATTCATGCGGCTGACGCTCGAGGTTCACGGAGTCGAGGGACTCGTTGGAGGTCATGCGCAGGTTGTAAACCTTGCCGGTGCTGAGCGTGCGGATGGACATCTGCACGTAGGAAGCCATGCGCGGGGGCGTCTTCAGTTCGAAGGCGGAGACGAGGCAGACTTCATTGTTGTAGCGCACGGCGTGGCCTTTGCGCAGGTTGATGACGGGGGTGGATGCCATAGGAGCGGGCGTGTTTAGGCGGTTGTGCGGGGAAAGCAAGAGGCAATCCAGCCACCGCAGCCCACCCACCACGTCAGGCAGCCCGGCGGGAAGCCCAGACCATCAGTCCGAGGCAGAGGACAATCGAAGGCATCACAAGGGTCGTGCTCCAGAAGATGATCTCACTCTGGCGCTGGCTCAGCTGGATGCGGTAGTTGCTCTTGGGCTTTGGCGTGATGCCGATGAGCTTTTCGCGGTTCAAAATCCAGTTCAGGCAAGCGGAGACAAAGTCCCGGTTCACCGCAAGAGCAGACTGCTTGTCGAGCATCGAGGCGTTGCCTACGACGACCATGCGGCAGCTGTCCACCCGCAGGCGCTCATCCGTGATGCTGCCCCGCTCAACACTGGCGGCGAGGAAGACATCCTTCCGTGTGTCCTCTTCATCAGCGACG
>CALDGV010000316.1 GCA_937941745.1 uncultured Prosthecobacter sp.
CTTTTCCCAGGCTGCCACGACGCTCACCCTCCGCCCTTCCGCCTCCACGGCGAATGCAGGGGATGCCTACCTGCGCGCCGCCGCGCCGGCCTCGAACTTTGGTGGAGCTGGTGCCCTGGTGGTTTCAGGCTCCGGGGCAGGGAACACCAACGGCCCGTTTGCCAGCGTGCTGAAGTTTGACCTCGCCCTGGCCACCACGGCACTCAATGCCGCGTATGGTGCCGGAAACTGGACCATCGACAGTGTCCTGCTGGAGTTCACTGCCGTGACTCCGAACAATGTGACCTTCAATGCCAATGCAGCCGGAACGATCAGCATCGACTGGCTGAGCACGGATTCCTGGTCGGAAACCGGCGGCTCCGGCATCACGTGGAACAGCCTTCCTTCCGTGGTCGCCGGTGGCTCGCAAAGTCTCGGTTCGCTCAGCTACAACGGCAGCCTTGGGACCTTTCAGGCAGCGGTGGCTCCTTCGGCCGGTCTGCTGAATGACCTGGCATCGGGCGGCACTGCCTCGTTTTACCTCCACGCTGGATCGGACCCGGCGGCCAGCATGGTCTTCAACTCCAGAAACTTTGGCACGGAGGCCAGCCGGCCTGCACTGATCATCGTCGCTTCTCCGGAGCCCGGGCGTGCCAGCCTTTTCCTGCTCGGAGCTGCCATCCTGCTTGCCCGCCGGCGAAGACATGCCTCCATGCAGCCATGTCGATGAAGCCCAAGGAGATCCACATTGACGAGATCCTGCGCCCTGGTCAGGACGCCAAGCCCGGGCTTGGCGAAGCCATGTTTGGCCAGACTGCAGGAGGGGCGCCAGTGGAGTCCTCCGTCGCCCGCTTCCTGGCCCGCTGGCTGGACAACTTTCTGCGCATCCCCGGCACGGACTTCAAGATCGGCCTGGACCCCATCCTGGCGCTGTTTCCGGGCGTTGGCAGCACGGTGGCCTCAGCGGGCGGACTGATCATTCTGCTGGAAGCCATCCGCAGCGGTGTCGGTGTGGCCGTGCTTCTGCGCATGGGGGGAAACATGCTGCTCAACACCTTGTTTGACTATATCCCCGGACTCGGGCCGGTGGCCTCAGCCTTCTTCAAGTCGAATGTCCGCAACCTGCTCCTGCTGCAGAAATGGCAGTCGGGGCATCATGAGGCGGTCCGCCGGGGCACGCTGCGGCTTTTCGCAGCCTTTGGCGGCATCCTCTTCCTGCTCGCCCTGCTGCTGGCCGGTCTTTTTGCAGGTTACGTCTATGTTCTGCGGACCGTCTTCGGCGTGGGTGCCTAAGTTCTCACGGCCTCCTCAAACCTTCAGATCATAAAACCGGATCGCATTGCCGCTCCACAGCTTCCGCTTCTCGCTGGTCGGGCGTGAGGAGACGATCTCCTTCAGCGCATCCACCCAGCCGCGCACCGGACTGCCGAGCAGGCACACCGGCCAGTCACCGCCGAAGAAGACACGGTCGGGCCCAAAGGTGTCGAGGCAGTGGTTCACCACTGGCGCGAGGTCTTCCGCCTGCCATTGACCCGGTGGAACAAAGGCGACGATGCCGCTGATCTTGCACATCACGTCGGCGCGGGATGCGGCCACGGCATCAATGCCGCGCTTCCATTCGTCCACGGTGCAGCTTCGTTTCAAACCTGGGCCGAGCTTGGGATTGAAGGCCTTGGGGTCGCCGTTGCCGCAGTGGTCGAGCACGAAACGCGTGTCCGGGCATTCGCGGATGAGCTTTGCGCCGTCCTTCAGCTCCGTCGGGCGCAGGGTGAGTTCGAAGTTGAGGCCGTGCTTGCCCAGCGTGCGCACCCCGCGAACAAACTCAGGGCTCAGGCAGTAGCCGGGAGGTGTGGAGTCGCCATGCAGCACCTGGCGGAGTCCTTTGACGATGCCATTCCCAGCATAGCGCTTCACATAGCTCTCAAACTCAGCCGAGACAGGCCTGCCGCCAATCGTTGCGGCGATGGTCGGCGTGTTGCCTGCGCGGCATTGGGCCACGATGTCATCGGCTTCCTGGACATGATCCTTCGGAGCCACATCGACCTCCATGTAGATGGCCTTCACGTTCAGGCCCGCATTGGCTTTCACATAGTCCGCCGTGACAAAATCATGCCGCAGCACTTCCGGTGCTCCTTGGATCCAGGGCGGGCGGATGACGCTGAGATCCCAGAGATGCTGATGCGTGTCGATGATCAGCGAATCGGGTTCGCTGAGCGTGGCACAGGAGGTGAGGGCGGCTCCGGTGGAGGCCTGCAGAAATTGGCGGCGGTTCATTGGGGAGGAGTCAGGCCAGCAGATCCTTCACTACATGCCCGTGGATGTCGGTGAGGCGGTAGTTGCGGCCTTGGAAGCGGTAGGTGAGGCGTTCGTGATCGAAGCCGAGCAGGTGCATGATGGTGGCCTGGAGGTCATGCACGTGGACTTTGTTCTCGGCGATGTGGAAGCCGAGTTCGTCAGTGCTGCCGTAGTCGAATCCCGACTTCACGCCGCCACCGGCCATGAAGAGGGTGAAGCAGTCGGGATAGTGGTCACGGCCCAGCACCTTGCTGGCGGCGGTGCGGCCTTCGCGGAAGGGCGTGCGGCCAAATTCACCACCCCAGATGACGAGGGTGTCTTCCAGCAGGCCCCGCTGCTTGAGGTCCTTGATGAGGGCTGAGACAGGCTTGTCCGTGGCGGCCATCTTTTTGGTCAGGCCATCGGTGATGCCGTTGTCCACGCCTGTGCCGTGGAAGTCCCAGCCCCAGTCAAAGAGCTGCACGAAGCGCACCCCGTTTTCCACCAGCCGACGGGCGAGGAGGCAGTTGTTGGCAAAGCTGGACTCCCCGGGCTTGGCCCCATAGGCCTCGACGATGTGCTGGGGCTCCTTGGAGATGTCCATCACCTCCGGCACGCTGGCCTGCATGCGGTAGGCCAGCTCATATTGGGCGATGCGGGTCATCGTTTCCGGATGCCCCAGCTCCGCCGCCTGGGCTTCGTTCAGCTCACGCAGTGCATCGAGGGTCTTGCGACGCAGTTCGCGGCTCATGCCGGCGGGATTGGAGGCGAAAAGCACAGGGTCACCCTTGCTGCGGCACTGCACGCCCTGATACACGCTTGGAATGAAGCCGCTGCCCCACAGGCCCTGCCCTCCGCTGGGCTGCGTGCCGCTGGAAATCAGGCAGACAAAGCCCGGCAGATCCTGGTTTTCCGTGCCCAGGCCATAGGTCGCCCAGGAACCCATGGAAGGACGCCCCTGCCGCGTGTGCCCTGTGAAGAGCAGCAGCTCCGCCGGGGCATGGTTGAACTGGTCGGTGAACATGGACCTGACCATCGTGATTTCGTCGGCGATGCCGTGAAAGTTCGGGCAGGCATCGCTCATCCACATGCCCGCCTTGCCGTACTGCTTGAAGGTGCGCGGCGTGCCCATCAGCTTCGGCACGCCGGTGGTGAAGGCAAAGGTGCGGCCCTTCAGCTCGCTGTCCGGGCAGTTCTGGCCGTCGCGCTTCACCAGCTCCGGCTTGTAGTCGAAGAGGTCCAGATGCGGCGGTGCACCGGACATGTGCAGGTAGATGACGCGTTTGGCCTTGGCAGGAAACGGTGGTCGCCTGGGTTCCAGGGGATTGTCCGCCTTGGGCAGCGCCACGCCCTGCTGCTGCATCGCCTGCAGGGCGATGGCCCCCAGGCTGAACTGCCCGGCGTTGCCCAAAAACTGCCGTCGGGTGCGGAATTGAAGCTGATCGTGGAAGACAGGATTCATCACCGTCTTTTTACGCCATGGCCGCTGGTAGTATCTCGCTCGCGCTTGGTTATTTCGCGTGCTTCAGGATGAACTCGACGATGGGTGTCGAATCCTCCAAACCGTGCGGATGATGGCCGATGCCGGGTTTACGGATCATCGTGATGCTGCCGCCGAGCGCCTTGTAGCGGGATTCGATGAGGCCGGTGTTTTCTTCCCAGGGCACGACGTCATCCGCATCGCCAAAGACATGCAGCAAGGGCACGCCGGCTTTGGCCAGCGGTGCCAGGCTGTCCACTGGATTGCCCTGGTAGGCCAAGGCTTCGGCTTCATTCTTGAAGCCCCAGAGCTTCAGCACGAGGCCCCAGTTCTTCGGGTCGCCCTTGCCTTTGCCTTTGCCGCCGGGCCAGCTCTTGAAGTCGCAAACCGGTGCATCGCCATAGATGCAGGAGACCTTATCCGGGTTGGCGCTGGCCCAGTTGTAGCAGTAAAGGCCGCCCCGGCTGAGGCCGACCAGTGCGGGTTTCTGGCTGAGGGCATATTTGGAGGTCAGCTCGGCATGGCATTCGTTCCAGAGAGCCACGGCAGGTGGACTGCCCAGCATGTCATTGATCTTCATATAGGCGATGTGAAAGCCTTTCCCCAGCAGGGCGATGTCTGGAGCCGGTTTATGGCCAAAAAATTCGCCGTGCCAGACCCAGGGGCGCCCTGGAGCCGCCTTTTTGGGGGCCACCAGGGTCACGGGTTTGCCAGCGATCATGAGTTCATGCCTAGCATCCCCATTCCATTCGCCAGTCCGGTTGGGGATCTCGATTACCTGAGAGCTGGCGAGCCGGCGAGCCTCGGCGTCGAGCTTGGCGGCTTGGCTCTGTGCTTCTGGCAAAGGCAGCCCGGGAGCATTTCCGGGACGCTTGTGGCCTACATGACTGAGCCAGGCGGGCCGCAGGATGGCATGC
Source organism: uncultured Prosthecobacter sp. (assembly GCA_937941745.1). Lineage (GTDB taxonomy): Bacteria > Verrucomicrobiota > Verrucomicrobiia > Verrucomicrobiales > Verrucomicrobiaceae > Prosthecobacter. Next base: position 4,651 of record CALDGV010000316.1, read on the forward strand.
TTCTTCTTGATCGTGCCCAGGATGGCAGCGCCGTTGAGGTGGTCAGGCGTGCCATCGGGCCGCACCTTCAGTTCCCAGGCTTTCAGCACGGCTCCGGCCATGATGAGATGACCTTCCGCGCCGGGATGGATGCCATCCTTGGAGAAAGTGAACTGAGCATCCACCTTCCGCTTTTCGGCAAGTGCGGCGTTGAAGGGGCCGTGGATGTCCAGCACCTCCCAGCCTTCCTTCTTCATGCTGAGCAGCCAGTCGGAGTAGGCGTCGAGCACGCTGTTGTAGCCTTCAAAAAGCTTGTCGCTCGAGTTCTGGCCCGCTGGTGCCACACGATGGCGGATGGGCACGGGATCGAAGACAGGCGGTGTGAGGTGAATGATCCGGGCACCGGAGGCCACCACCTTGTCATGAAGCTTCTTCATGCCGTTTTGGAAGGCCTGAAAGCGCTCCTCGGAGAGCGGGAGGTAGATGCCGTCGTTCATGCCATAGCAGGCCAGCACAAGCTCGGGGCGGGCCTTTTCCAGGACACGATCGAGCCGCTCATGAAGGTCCGGGCGGGGGAACTTGCCTCCGGCATGGCCTTCTTCACTCAGGCCGCTGACGGTCTCGCTCGAGAGGCCAAGCGGGATGATTTCCTTCCCGGCATCGGGATGCTGAGCGATCAGCGCCGCTTCAATGAATTCCACGTAAGCCCCGCCCTGGGTGATGCTGTCCCCAAGGAAGACAATGCGCTTCTCCGGAGGTAGGGCGGCATGGAGACTGAGGGCGGCAAGGCTGAAGAGGAGGACGAGGGCGCGCATGGTAGGCTGGAACGACTTCAAAGGTTCCAGCCCCGCCATTCTATCGGCCAACGCAGCGTTGGAGCATGCTGTCCGGCTCAGATGGATGCCAAAGCTGCGGCCGCGACCTCCGCAGTGCGCTCCATGTCCGCCTTCGCATGAGCCATGCTGATGAAGCCGGTCTCAAACTGGCTGGGCGCGAAATAGACGCCGTTGTCCAGGCAGTGGTGGAAGAACTTGCGGAAGGCGGCGAGGTCGGAAGTCTTCGCATCCTGGAGGTTGTGCACCTCTTTTTCGGTGAAGAAGAGGCAGAACATGCTGCCACGGCGATACCAGCGGTAGTTCAGGCCTTTCTTCTTCAAGACATCCAGCACGGCTGTTTCCATGATCTGGCCGATTTCTTCCAGGTAGGCATAGCCTTTTTGCCGGTCGATCTCACGCAGCTGGGCCAGACCCGCCGCCAGCGCCACTGGATTACCGCTCAGCGTGCCCGCCTGATACACCGGCCCCAGGGGAGCGAGGTGATCCATGATGTCCGCACGGCCTCCGAAGGCACCTACCGGCAGGCCGCCGCCGATGACCTTGCCGAGGCAGGTCAGATCTGGAGTGATGCCCTCCAGTTCCTGCACGCCGCCTTTGGCCAGTCGGAAGCCGGTCATCACCTCGTCGAAGATGAGCACCGTCCCGTGCTTCGCCGTGATGTCGCGCAGCTTCTG
>CALDGV010000317.1 GCA_937941745.1 uncultured Prosthecobacter sp.
GGACGGATCGACTTTGAATTCGACCTCAAGGATGAAGTCCGAATACTTTTTCGCGGTGCAGAGGAAGGAATTGCCGGTGTTGGGAACGGTTTTGCCAACAATCGCGCCATCCTGAATCCGGTATTCGGCTGTGCCACTGTGCTGCTCCCAGCCGGCGAGGGTCTTTCCGTCAAAAAGCGAGGTGAAGCTGTCCTGCGCATGGGTTTGCAAGGCAAGTGCGGTCAGGGCGATGAATAATGAAGTGGAACGCATAGGGCCGAGATGAACGTTCACGCCTGGGCGTGTCTGACATCAAGTATGGAGGTCTCCGATCGCCTAAAGGGCTTCGCGCAGAATCTCGATCAGTTGTTCCTGTGGCAGCGAAACGGGATTTCCCTTCATGCTGCTGGCCCGGGAGGCTTTTTCCGCCATTTCGCAAAGATGGTCTTCCTGGAGGCCAAAACTGCGAAGGGATGGGATGCCTAGCGTTTTCGTCATTTGCCGAAGAAGCGCTTCAGCCTGCTGCGGGTCAGCCTTGGGCTGGCCCGTGAGGAGGCCTGCGGCCTGCTGAAAGCGCTCCTGCAGGCGTGAATCGGCGGATTTTTGCACGATTTCCGCATTGGCCTTCCAAACTGGGGCCAGGAGCGCGGCACAGACAGCTCCATGGGGTGCGTGAAACTTTCCGCCAATGGGGGCTGCGAATCCATGCACTGCTCCAAGGCCGGCATTGGCCAGAGCCATGCCGCTGAAAAGCGCAGCCAGTGCCATGTCTTCCCGGGCTTCAAGATCGCTGCCGTCTTGAACTGCCTTTTCGAGGGAGCGGACCGCACGACGGATGCCTTCAGCGCAGAGGGCGTCGGTCATTGGCTGGGCACGGCAGGAAACGTAGGCTTCGAGGCACTGGGTGAGGGCATCCATGCCACTGGCGGCGGTGACGGCGGCAGGGCAGTCACGAGCCAGTTCGGGATCAATGAGGGCGACCTGGGGCAGCATCGAGGCATGGCGCAAGCTCGCTTTGACCGCGTGCTCTGGGCAGGATAACACGGCATTGCGGGTGACTTCGGCTCCCGTGCCTGCGGTGGTCGGCAGGGCGATGCAGGGCAGGGAGGGATGGTCCAGCGCCTGGCCTTTGCCCACTACTTCCAGGTAGTGGAGCGCTTCCTTCGGCTGTGGGGCCAGGGCAGCTATGGCCTTTCCCGCATCTACGGCACTGCCTCCGCCAATGCCAACAACGACCTGAATGCCCTTTTTCAGGGCTATTTCGGCTCCTGCTACAGCCTCCCCCAGCTTGGGTTCTCCTTGGATGCTGAAGATTTCACAGCTCATGCCAGCCTTCCGCAGGGATTCGACCGCCCATTCCGCCCGCTCAGGGCGGCTCCCGGTCACAAGCAGGATGCGGCTGCCCAGGGGCTGGCAGAGGGCCGCCAATTGGGCCGAGCAGCCACGGCCGAAAATGACCCGGGAGGCAGTGGCAAATTCAAAGCGGATCATGGCAGGAGTGGTCTGGTCAAAACTTGGGGCGGTAAAGGCTGCGATGATTGACATAGCCGCGCAAATTCCTCTAAAACACCATTTCTCACGAAAATCAGCGCCCCCCGACTGACCGCATGTATTCCAACGAAGATTTCCTCATCGAACTGCTCACCGAGGCAGGCTACGTCAGCGCCCAGGATCTCCAGCAGGCGAAAATCAACAAAAAGGGCCTGGAGACGCCCTTGGAGACACTGATCAAGACAGGGGTGGTCAGTGACGAGCAGCTGGCACAGCTCGTGGCTTCCAACAGCGGCATGGAGTATGTGGACCTCCACGGTTTCACCGTGAATCCTGCCATGAAGGCGCTGGTGCCCGTGGAGACAGCCATCAAATACAAGATCGCTCCCATCGGCATCAATGGCACCTCACTGCAGGTCGCTGTGGCTGATCCCTACGATTTTGAGACGTTGGATGCCCTGCCTCACGTCTTGCAGCCTGACATGGAGTTTTACTGCTCCACCCCCAACCTCATTCGCGAGGTGCAGGCGAACCTCTATGGCAATGAAGCCATCATGGGCACCGGAGGCACCAAGATTCCTGGGTCTGATGCTGGGTCGAATGATGGTGATGCGCCGATCATCAAGCTGGTCACCAACATGCTCATGGACGCCTTCCGCAACAAGGCCTCCGACATTCACATCGAACCGCTGGAAAAAGACATCCGCATCCGCTTCCGCATGGATGGTGTGATGGTGGACATCGAGCACCACCCGAAACGGCTGCTGCCTTCCATCATCGCCCGCGTGAAGATCATGACCGGCACGATGAGCATCGATGAAAAGCGAGTGCCTCAGGACGGCCGTATTCAGATGAAGTTTGGGGACAAGGAGCTTGATCTTCGCGTCTCCATCATCCCGACGCAGAACGGTGAAAGCGTGGTCATGCGTGTTCTGGACAAGAGCAGCCTGCGCCTTGGCTTGAGCGACATGGGCTTCTTCAGTGATGACCAGGACTGCTTCGAGAAGCTGATCTCCCTGCCAGATGGCATCGTCTTGGTCACGGGCCCCACGGGTTCAGGCAAAACGACGACGCTCTATGCCTGCTTGAACTTCATCAACCGCCCTGACCGCAAGATCATCACGGTGGAAGACCCCGTGGAGTATGAGCTTCCCGGCATCAATCAGGTGATGGTGAAAGAAGATGTCGGCATGACCTTCGCCGCCGCCCTTCGAGCCATGCTGCGTCAGGCGCCGAACATCATCATGCTGGGTGAGATTCGTGACGCCGAGACGGCTGGCATTGCCATCCAGGCCTCTCTGACGGGGCACTTGGTCTTCTCCACGCTGCACACCAACGATGCTCCGAGCGCGGTGGCTCGTCTTTCGGACATCGGCATCAAGCCATTCCTCATTGCCTCCGCCGTGCGCGGCATCCTGGCCCAGCGCCTTGTCCGCAAGCTCTGTGCCGAGTGCAAGCAGCCTTCGGGGCTCAGTGACAAGGAGCTTCGTCAGCTCGGTCTGGAGGCCAGCCAGCTTTTCAGCGCCAATGTCATGGGGCCGAAAGGCTGCAACAAGTGCCGCAACTCCGGCTACCGCGGTCGTATGGTGATCGCGGAGATCTTCAAGGTGGACGACGAGGTGAGGAACATGATCAACCAGAACCTGACGACACCGCAGCTCAGGAAACGTGCCCGTGAGCTCGGCATGAGAACCCTTCGTGAAGATGGTGTTCGCAAGGTGCTTGCCGGCATCACCACGGCTGATGAGGTCGTTGAGGCCACCATGTCCGACGCTGAATGATCCCAACCCTGACTGCGCGAATCCCCGAAAGCGAAATCCTTCCCCCCTGATATGACCCCCCAGAACGTCATCGACATGCTTCAGTCCCGCGGAGTGATTGACTCCGGAGTGGCTGAAAGCCTCAGCCAGGACTGCGTGCACAATGGCAAGGACATCCTCCAGACCCTGATCGACTATGGAATTTTTCAGGTCGAAGACGAGTTCTGGGCCGCCGTCGCCGATGAACTTGGTGCCGATCACTTCGATCTCTCCTCCTACGAGCCTCCTCCCTCGGTCATTAACATCATCCCGGCAGGCATGGCCCGGCTGTACGGAGCTTTTCCCATCACACTTGATGCCCGCGGACTTCACGTTGCCTTCACGGACCCTCTGAATCCCCAGCTGGTGGAGGACCTTCACTTCGGCCTTGGCAAGCAGATCGTGCCTGTGGTGGCACGCCGCAGCCAGGTCCAGGCTTTGATTGACAAGCATTACGGCACCAGCGCGCCCAGCATCGAGGACATTTTTGGAGGCTTGGCCTCAACGGGCAAGGACAGCCCCGAAGTGGAGGCCAATTCCGCTCCGATCGTGAAGTTTGTGGACCTGGTCATGACCCAGGCCATCAAGGAAAAGGCTTCCGACATTCATTTCGAGCCGTTCGAGCATGAGTTCAAAATCCGCTATCGTGTGGACGGTGCCCTTTACGAAATGGCTCCACCTCCGGTGCATCTGGCCAATTCGGTGATCTCACGTGTGAAGGTGATGGCGAACATGAACATCGCCGAACGTCGCATTCCTCAGGATGGGCGCATCATGACAGTGGTGAATGGCAAGCCGGTGGACATGCGTGTGAACTCCCTGCCTACACAGCATGGTGAGTCTGTTGTTATGCGTGTTCTTGACCGCAGCTCCGTGAATCTGGAGCTCGAGCATCTCGGCATGCCGCCCTACCTCTTCGACTACATCACGGAAACTATCGAGAAGCCGAACGGCATCTTCATCGTGACAGGTCCCACCGGTGCCGGCAAGACCACGACCCTCTATGCCTGCCTGCGTCGCATCAATCAGATCGACACCAAGGTGCTGACGGCCGAAGACCCGGTCGAATATGAGCTCGACGGCATCATGCAGGTGCCGGTGAACGACGCAGTAGGCCTTACCTTTGGCAAGGCTCTCAGGGCCTTCCTTCGTCAGGACCCTGACAAGATCATGGTGGGAGAGATGCGTGATGTCGAAACAGCTCAGATTGCCATCCAGGCCTCACTCACGGGTCACTTGGTGCTCAGCACCCTGCACACCAATGATGCGGCCGGTGCCGTCACTCGTCTTGTGGACATGGGGGTTCAACCCTTCCTGGTTTCGGCCACCCTTGAAGGGGTTCTCGCCCAGCGCCTTCTGCGCACCATCTGCAAAAACTGCCGCTCGGCTTATGACCCGAGCCTCTCCATCCTCAATCAGCTCGGCCTGAATCCCGAAGATCTGGGCGGCAAGCAGTTCTACACCGGCGGCGGTTGCGACAAATGTGGCGGTTCCGGTTACAAGGGCCGAAAAGGCATCTACGAGCTTCTCGATGTCTCGGATCCGATTCGTGAACTCATCATTGACCGTGCGCCCACCTTGGCCCTCAAGCAGAAGGCGATCGAGCTCGGAATGATGACGCTGCGAGAAGATGGTCTTCGTAACATTTACGATGGCGAGACCACGATCGAAGAAGTCCTCAAATACACCTGATCATGACGTCGAGGATCCAGAAAATGCCACGCCCAACGGCATGAATTTGGTGGACAGAATCCTTCGCTCGCCGGTAATCTCAAAATCACTTTTATAAATTCCCCAGCAGTCCTTGTATGCCGAAGTTTCATTACATCGCCCTTGACCAGAATGGCCAGGAAGTGGCCGGTGAGCTGGATGCCTCCAACGAGTCCGAGGCCATCAATCTGCTCCGCCAGAGCCAGCTTTACCCCACCCAGGTCGCCCAGGAGGGCAAGGGGGATGCCGCCGTTAAAAAGAAGGCCAAAACCACTGCTGCCAAATCAGGTGCCAAGGCAGTCAAGGCCAGCGCCAACGCCAAGGTGAAGCCCAAGGCGCTCATGGTCTTCACCCGGCAGCTGGCCACGCTGATTGACTCTGGACTTCCGCTCCTTCGCGGGCTGACCGTGCTCAGCCGTCAGGAGCCGAATCCGATCATGAAGGCAACGATCTCGACTCTTGCCGAGAACGTTCAGACTGGCAGCACCTTCTCTGAAACACTCACGCAGTATCCCAAGATCTTCAACAAGCTCTATGTGAACATGGTGAAGGCTGGTGAGCTGGGCGGTGTGCTCGAAATCGTGCTCAACCGTCTTGCGGAATATCAGGAGAAAGCCCAGAAGCTGAAAAACAAGATCATGGCTGCCATGATCTACCCGATCGTGGTCATGTTCATTGCCGTGGCCATCCTCGTCTTCCTCATGCTCGTCATCGTGCCGAAGTTTGAAAAAATCTTCGAGGAAATGCTGGGTGATGCCAACAAGCTTCCCGCGCTGACGAAATACGTCAT
>CALDGV010000318.1 GCA_937941745.1 uncultured Prosthecobacter sp.
AGTCTTGAAGAACAACTGACCGTTTACCATCGCCATGCTTTTCCTCACTCCCCGTTACCTCAAGCACGCCAAGCTCCTGCACAAAGGGGTGACGCGTTTCATCAACTACAAGCGTGACGTGTTGCCGGCTGCGAAGCTAGAGGAAATCGTGACCCTGCGCACGAGTCTGGAAGATGCGATGAAGTCACGGGACCGTGCTCGCATTGACACGCTCACCACCGAGATCAACAACACCTGCGAGCGTGCGCTGCCGCATGCGGCGACCTCCGAGATCGCGGACAACATTGAGGTGTTCTTTGTCGCCATCGTCATCGCACTGGGCATCCGCAGTTACATTGCGCAGCCCTTCAAGATTCCCACCGGCTCGATGCAGCCCACGCTTTACGGACTGGTGGCGGAACACACCGAAGAAGATCCGACGCCCAACATTCTCTCCCGCTGCAAAGACTGGGCGACAGGCCGCAGCTACTTCAACGTGGTGGCGAATCACACCGGTGTTTTGAGCGATCAAGAGCCGCTGACCGAGCACAGCTTCCTCGGATTCTTCGCCCACTGCCGTCTGCACTTCGCGGATGGGGAAACGCAGTGGATCTGGGCGCCCAAGGCCCAACTCACCACCGTGCGGCACAATCTGGGCCTCTTCCAGTATGTGGGGGCGGCACCGAAAGAGGACCCCAGGTACACGCCTGACAACAGCCGCCGCTATTATGAGGGCTCGCTGGCTGGAAAAGCCATCACCAAAGGCCAGCTACTGGCGCGTGGCACGGTGGACACTGGCGACCATGTGCTGGTGAACAAATTCGCCTACCATTTCCGCCGCCCGGTGCGCGGGGAGGTGTTTGTCTTCACCACGAACAACATCAGCGCCATCGGTGTGCCGGAAGAGCAGGGTTCTCAGCATTATATCAAGCGCTTAGCCGCCGTGCCGGGAGATGAGCTGGAAGTCGATTCGCCTCTGCTCAAAATCAACGGCAAGGTGGCCGAGGAAGCGGGCTTCAAGCGCGTGATGAGCGGCACCGAGAGCCAACCCGTGAATGGCTACAAAGGCTATGGCCCTGCGGCCAGTGTCGGCGGCTCGTATGAGCATGTCAGGCTGCGCCTCGAACAGTATTTCGCCATGGGAGACAACAGCTACAACAGCTCCGACAGCCGCGTGTGGGGTGCGGTGCCGGAACGCAACCTCGTGGGTCCGGCACTGTTCTGTTATTTCCCGCTGGGAAGAAACTGGGGCGTGATTCGCTGAGCAACCGAACTTGAGTAGAAGGGGCATTTCTGCCCCTCCGAGGCACGGGCTAGGAATGGCCCGATTACGTTCGATTTTGCAGCAAAGCTAGCTTCACCCAAGATCCGCGATCTTCACTGGCTTGCCGCCGAGTTCGGCGCTCTTGTCGGAGGCGAAGATGACCTCGAAGCTCTTCAGCGCTTCGGGGAAGCTGGTCAGCGGCATGTCTTTGCCCTCGTCCAGAGCGTCGAAGAAGGCCTGGAACTGGCTTTGATACGGATGGTCGCTCACATCGCCGGAATCGAGCATCTTCATGGAGAGCTTGCTCCAGGCGTGCTTGTCGGTGTGCAGCTTCATCGAGTGGAACTTGTCGTCCAGCAGGCTGCCCTGGCTGCCACAGAGGTGCGTGTGGAAGTAATAGGGCTGGAGGCAGTCCACCACGGCAGCGGCTTTGCCGATGCTGCCGTTCTTGAAGTGGATGAGGGTCACGCTGGTGGTGTCGTACTCGTAAGGCTTGAAGATGTCGCTCTTTGATTTGGTGGAGAAGCTGGTAACGCTGTCCACTTCGTTGCCCATGACCATGAGCAGGGCGTCGAGCGCGTGGCAGCCGGCGGTGAGCAGGGCGCTGCCGCCGTCTTTCTTGCCCGTGTTCCAGCGGAACTGGCCGTACCAGGGGCCAATGCCGTGGTAGTAATCGACCTCACCATAGTGCAAGGTGCCGAGCAGGCCCTCGTCGATGAGCGCCTTGGTGACTTGGAACTGGTTGGAGAAGCGGCACTCGAAGCACACGCAGCCCTTCACGCCGTTGGCTTTGGCGGCAGCGGCGATTTCGCGCACTTCCTGAAGGGAATTGGCCATCGGCTTTTCCAAGATGATGTGCTTCTTGGCGTTCGCGGCGGCCACGGCCTGGTTGCGGTGCTGGCTGGGGTAGCTGGAAATATCGACGACGTGGATGTCCGGGTTGGCGAGCATCGCATCAAGGTCGCTGTAGCTCTTGATGGGGCTGCCATGCTTCGCGGTGAGTTCCGCGTCGTCCAGCGGACGTGAGGAGTAGATCGCGGTGACCTGGCCCTGGGTGGTCTTGTTGATGGCCTCGATGTGAGCGCTGGCGGCCCAGCCGTATCCGATGATTCCGACGTTGTATTTCTTCATGATTCGATGTGTGGATGCTCTGAAATGTGATGTGACCTGTCAATACCACGTTTTCATGCGGCATTTTCGATGCTTTTCGATCTGAAACTGGTTTTTTTGTGAGGTGTGCGCGGTGTTATGCACTCACTTGATCCCCGGCATCAGTTTGGTGATCGGCTTGGCGAGGAGCAGCAGCACGAGGCCGGAGATGCCTGCTGTGGCGACGACTTCCATGAAACGCGCGGGCATTTGAGCGGTGGCATCGCCCGTGACCTCGCCAGCGAGCAATCCGGCGAGGATGTTGCCCAAGGCGCTGCCGAGGAACCAGATGCCCATCATCTGACCAGTGAGGCGTGGGGGCGAAAGTTTTGTTACCGCGCTCAAACCGACCGGGCTGAGGAACAGCTCGCCCAAAGTGTGGATCAACACGACGGACATGAGCCACGTCGGCCACACGGGGCCGGTGCTGAGCGCCCGCTGCGCCGCCCAGGCGGCCACGGCAAAGCCAATCGCCAGCATGAGCAGCGACCAGGACACTTTCACGGTCAGCGAAGGAGCGAGATTGCGTTTGGCGAGCTTCACCCACATCACCGCGATCAACGGCGCGAGTCCGATGACCATCAGCGGGTTCAAGGATTGGAACCAGCCGGCT
>CALDGV010000319.1 GCA_937941745.1 uncultured Prosthecobacter sp.
CGATTGCAACAACATGCCGATCCTCAGCCAGATCACTCGGCCGGAGGTTCGTGCGACTGGCTATGGGATCATGAACCTGGTCAGCATGACCTTCGGTGGTCTGGGCGACAAAGGGTATGGGGCCCTGCGTGACCAGGGCGTGCCGATCGACTACATCTTTGGCGCTTTTGCAGGAGTCGCGCTGCTATCCATCGTGGTGGTTCTTTTGATCCGGCCGAAGCAGGCCTGAGGCCGCCAGTGTCAGCCTATGGAAGCACGTGCGATTTTCTCACAGGCCTGAACGTCGAGCTTGCCGGAGGAGAGGATCGGAATGTCGGCCACCCGGATCATCTTCTTGGGGATCCACAGAGGCGGTATGCCCCGTTCCAGCAGACGGTAGCGCAGGTCCAGGATCTCCTGGGCTTCAGGGCCTCCGGAAAGGGCAGTGAGGAGCACGAGTGCCTCGCCCTTCTCAGGATCAGGCACGCCAACGACGGCAATTTTGCGCACGGTTTCGTTTTCAAGCCCCATCGCCTTGATGAGCGAATCCTCGACGGTTTCGTGAGGCACCATTTCGCCGCCGATCTTGGAGAAGCGGCTCAGGCGACCCTCGATGTAGAGGAAGCCATCCATGTCCACGCGGCCGATGTCTCCCGTGCGGAACCAGCCGTCCGGTGATTTGACATCGGCCGTCCGCTTGTCGTCGTGCAGATAGCCTTCAAAGATGTTGGCTCCCTTGAACCAGATCATGCCGCTGCTGTGGATGGGCTGGGGCTCGTAGGTTTCAGGATGTGTGATGCGGATGGCCAGCCCCGGCACCATTTGCCCGACACTGCCCTGGCGGTGGCTGGGCAGCCAGACATAGCCTTCGGAAGATTCACCGAGCGGCGGTGGGTTGGGCAGATTGACGTTGGAGACGGGGGAGGTTTCCGTCAGCCCATACCCTTCAAAGACACGCTTGCCGAACTTGGTCTCAAAGGCTTCGGAAACTGTGGATGGCAGCTTTTCAGCTCCGGTGACGCAGAGCTTGATGGAGGCGAGAGCCTCGCGGTTCACCCCGCGCAGGTAGCCGCGCAGGAAGGTGGGGGTGGCGATCATCAGGGTGATGCGGTGCTTCTCGATGAGTTCCCCCAGTTTTTTCGTTTCGAGTGGGCTTGGATAGGTCACGAGATCCACGCCGCAGATCACCGGATACCAGAGCGTGACGGTGCAGCCGAAGCTGTGAAAGAGCGGCAGGCATCCCAGGATGCTGTCGCTGCTGCCCATGCCCAGGCGGCTGCCAAACTGGATGACGTTCGCCATCAGGTTCCGGTGGCTGAGCACGACCCCTTTGGGATTGCCCGAGCTGCCGCTGGTGAAAAGCAGGGTGGCCTCTTCGTGCCCGCCTTTGCGCCGAATGCCGAGCATCAGGGCCAGCAGGGAGGCCGGGAGAGCCTTGCTCAAGGCGAGCCAGAGGCCGATCTGAACCTTCATCTTTGGCAGCAGGCGTTCGATGAGGATGAGTTGCTTGCTTGGCGGCCAGGGGAACTGCTGCGCCTTCCTGACGAAGATATCGGCCGTGAGGAAGCGGTCGATGTCACTCGCCTTGATGGAATGCTCGACTGCGGCGCGACCGGCGGTGAAATTCAGGTTCACGGGCACCTTGCCCGCCAGCAGGACGGCGACGTTGGCGATCAGGCCGCCGATTCCCGGGGGGAGGACGATGCCAACCCGCTTCTTCTGCGTCTCCTTGCGCAGATGCTTGGAGAGCGCAATCGCCACTGCCAGCACGCGGTCGTAGCCCAGTTCGCGGTCGTCCTTGCCGTCGATGACCTTGTTGCGGCTGCCGTGGCGCTTCAGGCCCAGCAGCATGGCATAGGCCAGGTTCATTCCGAGGGCCGGATGGGCTGCAAACGCCTGCTCGGCAAGGCCTAACAGGGATTCTTGATAGGTGGCGAGCGTGGATTCTTCTGCATCGAGCAGGGAGCCAAAGGCCATGATGACGGCTGTTTCATTATAACGAGGCTCGATGTCGAGGGCGACCTCCACACTGCGCTGCACATAAAGCGGCAGAACAGGAACCTCTGACTTGAGCAGGAACTCCAGCTTGGTTCCTGGCACGGTGCTCATCGGGGAATTGATCACGGCAGCCTGGGCAGGAAGGTAGATCACCACCCGTCCCGCCTTCACTTCGCCGCCAACCGCGCTGCGCAGGCCGCTGGTGTCGGTCGCATCTGGGACAATCGCCAGGGCATGCACGTTTTCCTGATCCAGATGAGTCTTGAGCTGAGGGTGCAGAGCAGCGCCCTGCTCGACAAGGTAAGTCACTTCGCGTCCTTCCAGCACCTGTTCCAGACAAAGAAGATCGGAGTATCCCAGCTGGCTGGGGAGAATCAAAAAGCCGCCCTGAGCAGGCACATGATGCTTGCCGATGAGTTTGAGGTTCTTGAGGGAAACAGGTTTGTCCGAGGGCATGAGCAGAGGCTTTCGGTGGAGGGGATAAAAGAGGACACTACGCGAGACAGCGCCCGGATTTCCAGCGGGAAAAAGCCGCATCTCCTGCCGTGCTGCCGCCGCTGATGATCCGGAATAATTCGTTCTCGAAAGAGGCGGGACACTGCCACCGTAGTTTGGGCTCGTGATGTCCCCCCTACACACCAACTGCGCCGGAATGGCGCGTCGTGACTTCCTCCAGACCGGCTTTTCAGCCATCGGCGGCCTGGGCATGTCGCAACTGCTCGCCCTGCGCGCCCAGGCGGCGCAATCCCGGGGTTTGGTCAGTCCGGAGAAGGTGAACTGCATCCTTGTCTGGCTCGACGGCGGCCCCTCCCATTACGAGACCTTTGATCCGAAGCCGGATGCTCCCAAGGACATCCGCGGCGAATTCAAGTCCATCCCGACCTGCGTGCCCGGGGTGCATTTCAGCGAGAGCCTGCCCCTGCTGGCCAAGAGCTTCGACAAGTTCACGGTTGTGCGTTCCATCTGTCACAAGGATCCGAACCACGGCGGCGGCAATCACTACATGATGACCGGCTGCCCCACGCCTGTGCCGGTCGGATGCGGTGCCTTTGTCAGCTTTCATCCCAGCTTCGGCTCGATGGTTTCTCATTCACGTGGAGTCCGCGGCGGCCTGCCCGGCTACATGAGCCTGCCCAGCGTCTCACGTTCGGGAGGCCCCAATTTCCTTGGAGCCCAGCATGCTCCGTTCGTGATCGGTGGTGATCCGAACAGCAAATCCTTCCGGGTGCGTGATGTCGCCATTCCTCAGGACATCAGTGAAGGCCGCGCGATGCATCGCAATCAGCTTCGGGAGTCCTTGGACAACCTGAAGCGCATCACCCACAAGGCGGCGGAAGATCCGACCGTCGGCTTCGACCAGTTCTACGGCCAGGCCCTGGACCTGGTGACCTCGCCAACGGCCCAGGCGGCCTTTGATGTCAGCAAGGAGCCGGAACATGTCCGCAAGCTCTACGGCGAGCATGATTTCGGTCAGCGTCTGCTGCTGGCACGTCGTCTGGCCGAGGTGGGAGTCAGTTTCAGCGTCGTCTATTGGGGCGGCTGGGATGATCACCGTGGCATCTTCAAGACCTTCAAGGATGGCAAGGCGGCCAAGCTCGACCAGGGCTTGAACGGCCTGATCACCGACCTGCATCAGCGCGGCATGATGGACAACACCCTCGTCATCTGCCTTGGCGAATTCGGCCGCACACCCAAGGTCAACAAAGATGCTGGTCGTGACCATTGGCCGGGCGCAATGAGCGTCCTGATGGCCGGCGCAGGCATCCCTGGAGGTCAGATCGTGGGTGCCACGGACCCCAAGGGTTACTACGCCGCCGAAAACATCTACTCGCCCGAGGACTTTGCCGTCAGCCTCTACACGAAGCTGGGCATTGACCCTCATCAAGTGCTGCACACGAACACTGGACGCCCGGTGCAGCTCGTGAACGGCGGGAAGCCCATCAAAGAGCTGTTTGCGTGAAGCCGCGATTCCTCGCCGCGCTCAGTCTGTCTCTATCGGTCGCATCGGCAGAACCGCCGAAGCTCGAGTCTTTGTTTCCTGCAGGCGGGCAGGTGGGTTCGAGCTTCGTGGTCTCCGCCAGCGGGAAGGTGGAGGGCGACGCCAGGCTGTGGACATCTGCACCGGGGGTTTACTTTGTGCCGAATGGCAAAAAGCGTGAATGGCAGGCGACTCTTGCGCCGGACGCGCCTCCCGGCGTTCACCTGATCCACTGCTT
>CALDGV010000320.1 GCA_937941745.1 uncultured Prosthecobacter sp.
GACCACCTTGGCAGAGGTTTTGCGCGCCTATCCAGGCGCACAAAGGGCCCTTTTCGCCCGTTATCACATTGGCGGCTGCAGTGCCTGCGCCTACCAGCCCACGGAAACCCTTGCCCAGGTCTGTGCCCGCAATCAGCTTAGCCTTCCCGAGGTCATCGAGCTCATCCACTCCAGCCATGCAGAGGATGTGAAGCTGCAGATTTCACCGCAGGATCTGGCGGAATGGCTGCGTGCTGGCGTTGAAGTGCGCCTTTTGGACGCCCGCACCCGTGAAGAGCATGAGGCGGTGAAGATTCCAGGCTCGCAGCTGGTCACTCAGGAGCTTGTGCAGGAAGCCTTCAACGCCTGGCCGAAGGAATCCCGCATCGTGCTATATGATCACACCGGAAATCGCAGCATGGATGTGGCGGCCTATTTCCTGGGGCACGGCTTTGGAAACACCCAGTGCCTCGCTGGAGGCATCGACGCCTACAGCCGGGAGGTGGATGCCAGCCTACCCCGCTACCGGGTGGAGTTGGAGTGAGCTAGGCTGCTACTGACTGCGCTCAAGATGCGAGCAGCTGGACCTTGCAGTCCTGCTTCTGGTGCCGCTGGGGAGGGCATGGCGGCGTCTGGTTGAGCTTTTCCCGCTCATCTTCGCTGTAGCCAGACATGGCACAATTCCAGACATCCCCTCCAAGGACGGGGCATGGCCAGGGGCAGCGCTGTGGAACGTAGCCGCGACAGCCCAGGGCTTGATTGACCTTGATGAACAAGTCATCCACACAGTAGGGCTTGCCCAGAATGTCCAGGCTGGTCATGCCTTGGGATGCTGCCGCCAGATTGCGTTCGCAATCCCCTGAGATCAGGATCACGGGCACTTGGATCGCCTGAAGCCGCAACTGGCGGATAACCTCGGCACCACTGAGGCCCGGCATGACCATGTCGAGCAGGATGCAGTCTGGCAGGCGATCGGTAAGGGAGACGAGAAATGCGGCACCTGTCCGGAAAAACTCCGTTTCAAATCCCAGCATCGTCAGCAGGCGGGTGAGGGACAGCCCTACAGTCTCATCATCGTCGATGACGGAGATCAGTGGACTGGATGCCATGGTGTGAATGGATGAAATGGATGTTTCAGGCCTCTTCAAAAGGGACTCTCCGCCCTAGACCTTTCTTGTACAACGCCTAAACGATCGGCCATCCTTACGAGATCGGCCAGAGATTGAGACTGCATTTTGGTCATGATGCGTCCGCGGTGGATCTTGATGGTCTTTTCGCTGGTGCCCAGCTCTGCTGCCACCTGCTTGTTGAGCATGCCGGTTGTCACCAGGGCGAAGACCTCTCGTTCCCGGGGGGACAGTCGCTGGTAGCGCTCCTGAACACCTTGGGCACTGATCAATTCGGCGTGCCGTTCCTGGCTCTTTTTCAAGGCTTCGTCCACTGCCCGCAGCAACACCGTGTCTTCCACGGGCTTGGACAAAAAGTCCACGGCACCGGTTTTCAGGGCTTCGACACACTGTTCGATTCGCCCATGAGCTGTCAGGAAAAGCACGCCCAGGGGGCTGCGGTGCTGAACCATTCTCTTTTGAAGCGCCAGCCCATCGAGTTCGGGCATGTGCATGTCCAAAATGGCACATCCAGGTGCGTCCATGGCCACAGAATGGAGAAATTCTGCCGGGAATTGAAAAGGCTTCACCCGATGCCCTTCCGATTCCAGAAGCCGAGTCAGCGCCCTGAGCAGGGCAGCGTCGTCATCGACGACATAGACTTCGAGGTTTCTGTGGGGTTTCATCTACAGGCTAGAGGATCTTGAATTCCAGACCGCATAAGATGGAGTCATGAGCGGCTGAATCGAGGAAAAAACTACCCCTGGAGCCCACAAGTTTGGAATTGAGCCAGCGGGAGCGGCGCATGAGCGCGCCGGTGACCTCAGCCTGGAAGATGATGCGCAGGGAGCCTGGGGCGTTTTCTGTGCGGACCTGAATCATTCTGCAGGCATCCGGGAGGCCTGCCAGGGCGTCGAACAAGTCCAGAAGGATAATGATGCATGACCGGATCAGCCTGGGAGAGTCGATTTCCACGACGGGGGTCTCCGCAGGAATGGTTGTCTGGATATGCACCTGCCTGCGGACCAGTTCACCTGCCACGAGTGACAGTGCCGTAGATAAGGCCTCCTGCACATCTACAGTGCCCCGTCCGTTGCGTACAGTGCCAAGGTATCCGCCAAAGGCCGACACCAGGCTTTTCAGCCTCCCCACTTCCTGCACAATGTCATGAAGAGCATCCTCAAGGATGTTTTGACCAGGGGGCGGGTCCCTTTTCACCACCCTCAGGGCTGCCTGGGCATTGAGAAGAATGGCTGCGATAGGCTGGCGCAGGTCGTGAAGCAGGGCGGACGAGAACGCCAGGGGCACCTCGACATGATCGCAGACCTCTCCATCGCTGGATGTGCTTGTTTGAACAGCCTCTTCGGGCGAATCTGATACCAGAGAGGTGGGGTTCGATGACATGAGGCGCCGCATATCAGCTACACTGATTTGCGTCAACCCAGCCATTCGGCCTGCCTGCATCCATGCCCATGATTTTCAACGCCATAGGACCATAGTCCTATAGAAGTCATACAAGCTCGCAAATACGGTTACCCTCTAGATGGGGTGCCCTGTTCTGCCGTCCACACTCTCGACTCGATGTTTTCCTCCCTGGTTCTCATGTTCTGCAGCTTGCTCGCCTATACAACGGTGGCGGGTGTGCTGGCGTGCAGACCCACCCTGGCAGGACGCTTTCGAATCCTGCTGATCTTGCTCCCGTTGGCGCCAGGATTGTGGAGTGCCATCCATCTTGCCTCAACGCTGGCCGGAAGGTTCCAAGATGAAGGAACGATGACGATTGTCTCCGGTTCCTGCCTGCTTGCCGCGCTGACGATGCTGTTCTGTGCCGCCCTGGTGGCCGTTTTCACAGGCCTCCTCAAGCGCAGCCACGAGAGGGAGCGTGTCATGTCTGAAATGGCGGCAGAGCTGGAGTTTGAGGAAGCCCAGACCAGTCTCGTGGTCAATTCGATCAGTGGAGTGCTTTGGCGCCGTTGTCCCGAAAGCGGTCGTTTTCTCAGTCTCAGCCCGCAGGTGGATGGCTTTTTGGGATACACTGGAGCAGAGTGGGAGAGTCATGCCGCTTTCGCCAAGGAGCGCATTCATCCCCAGGATTTGCAGCGGGTCGAGGCTGCCAGGAAAAAGGCCCTTGATACGGGTGGACGTTACCAGTCGGAATACCGTTTTAAGCGCAAAGACGGAACTTATGCCGTGGTGTGTGAAGATGGTGTGGTGCTGCCTGATGCGGCGGGCCATAAGACGGTTTGTGGCGTGATGAAGGACATCACCCAGCGCCATGCCCAGAGCGAGATGCAAAAGCGGCTGCACAAGCAGCAGGTGGCAGCAGCTCATGAGGCGGGCCGGGCGGAGATCGCCAAAAGCGTGCTGCACAACATTGGGAATGTGCTCACCAGCCTCAATGTGAGCGTCAAACTCCACGTGGAGAAGATCTCCGCTTCGCGTGCCTCCAATCTGGGCAAGGCGGTCAGGCTGATGCGCGAACACGAGGACAATCTGGCCCGTTTCTTCGAAGAGCATCCCCAGGGCAGGCGGCTTCCCGGCTACCTGATCTCCGTGAGTGACCATCTGGCGGCTGAAAACCGCCAGCTTTACCTGGATGCCATGGGCATGGTTCAGCACATCGAGCACATGCGGGACGTGATCGCTCTCCAGCAAGTCCATGGGCGTGCTGCCCAGGTCGAAGAAGCGGTGGACCTTGCCATTCTGTTTGAGCAGGCATTGGCCCTCGAAGGTGATCTTCTGAGGGACCGTGACATCGTCATCGAAAGAAATTTTGCCGACATGCCGCTGCTGCTGCTGCCTCGGAATCTCATGCTTCAGGTTCTGGTCAATCTGCTCAGCAATGCCCGCTATGCCGTTTCCGCTGCTGGC
The DNA here is from genome assembly GCA_937941745.1 of uncultured Prosthecobacter sp. GTDB lineage: Bacteria > Verrucomicrobiota > Verrucomicrobiia > Verrucomicrobiales > Verrucomicrobiaceae > Prosthecobacter. The sequence goes on from CALDGV010000320.1 coordinate 3,957, forward strand.
GTGAAGGAGCGAAGGATCATCCTCAGCATTCTGCAGCCTCTTCCTGGATCAGTGATCATGGCCGTCCAGGACACGGGATGTGGAATCTCCAAATCCAACTTGAAGCGCATTTTCACCCACGGCTTCACCACTCGTAAGGATGGCAACGGCTTCGGACTGCATCATGCCGCCCTGCTGGTGGAGGAGATGGGCGGCACTTTGAAGGCGCAGAGCGATGGCGAAGGCTGCGGCTCCAGCTTTATCGTGGAGTTCCCACCGCGTTTCGCCCCGCCGGCGATGGCGGCTGCCCTGCGCGCACCTCCCAATCATTCTCCGGGGGCTTCCGTCAAGCTCCCGGCTTCGGCGCCGGCTTCATAAATCCGATACTGTCATGTATTCGAATACCCGCATTCTGATCGTCGATGACAACCCTGCCATCCGCGATGACTACCAGCGCATCCTGTCGCCATCCGACGCTGGTGAAGACGAGCTTTCCCAGGTGGAAGCCATGCTCTTTGATGAAATGCGGCAGCATCAGATGAGGGTGCGGCCGAATTTCCGGATGGCCTTTGCCAGCCAGGGGGAAGAGGCTGAGACGCTCTGCCGTGCTGCCCTGGAGCAGGGAATGCCGTTTGCAGTGGCGATCGTGGATGTGCGCATGCCGCCTGGGATTGATGGCGTCGAGACGGTGAAAAGAATCTGGAAGGTCCAGTCGGACACACAGATCGTCCTTTGTACCGCCTATGCCGACTACTCGTGGCGTGAGATTGTGGAGCAGCTTGGCGCCAGCCATCGGCTGGTGGTTTTGAAAAAGCCTTTTGATCCCATTGAGGTGCTGCAGCTCTGCCAGGCAATGTGCATCAAATGGGTGGCTGAACGCGAGATGGCCTGCCGCCAGATCGATCTGCAGAGCAGGTTGATGCGCGCTTCGCTCCGCGTCGAGAAGATGGCGAGTGAGCTCTATCAGGAGCGGACCGTCCGGACGGAGAATGTCCGACGCCACAGTGAGACGGAGATCGTGGACATCATGTCCGGGCTGGCGGCCAACATCGCTCATGACTTCAACAATGCTCTGACCGTCATTCAGGCACATTTGAGCACGGCGCTGATGTCACCGAAGGCAACTGCCGAGTCTCTGCCTCTCGAGCAGATGATCAAGGCGGCGGGACGAGCCTCACTGCTTAGCCGGCAGATGATGGCTCTTAGTTCAGAGATCCACACGCCGCTGGATGTGCATGTTTTAAATGCACGTCCCGTCATTGCTCAGCAGTTGGAGATGATGGGCCGTGTGCTGAAGGACAAGGTAAGAATCGACCTCTATTACAGCGGTGCGGATCTGTTTGTCTGTGCCTCAGAGCCTTTGCTGTCCCGGCTGCTCAACCTGATGGTCATTCGTGCGCAGGAAATCACGCCTCGCGGCGGTTGTGTGAGCATCACGCTTGCCAGCCAGGCCCCTTTGGAGGGCCAGGGAGGCCCCCGGCATATGATGCTTCACGTCGTCTGTCCGGTCACGCCTCGTGAGGATGTGGTGGAACTGCAGCAGGAATTGCAAATCCGCCTTTCTCCAGCCGTGAAACTGGCGGAGAGCCTGGGCGGACAGTTGACCTCCCAGCTCAGCCCCGAATGGAACTGCACCTTGTCCCTGGCTCTTCCCGAAGCCGATCCAATGCAGCCTCAAGAAGCCGTTCAGCGCGTTGCCATGGCTCGCGGCATGGTCACCAATATGGAAAAGAAATTCACGTTCATGGTGGTGGATGACGAACCTTCCATCTGTGACATCCTGGGGTACATTTTGGGAGGGCAGGGGCATCAAGTTTACAAGGCTGGCACGGCTCTCGAAGCCTGGACCCTATGGCAGGCCAACCGAGACAAGATCGACATGGTCATATCAGACATTTACCTGCCCGACGGCCTCACTGGCTTTGATCTGGCAGGGTATATCCGTGCTGCAGCCCCTGATCTGCCCATCATCTACATGAGCGGATATCAGCCTGCCATGATCACGGGCGGCGAGAATCTGATCGTTGGCGTGAACTACCTCGCGAAGCCTTTCGATGTGCTCGATCTGTTGAATGTCATCACAAGGGCGTTGGAAAGAAGCTCTTCATCAGCGGGTTCCGCGACCAAAACTCAGCCTTTGACCTCTTTAGTGGCTTGAACAGCCAACACTAAACCTTCAAAAAGAATAAAATGAAGTTCTCTAAAATACTAACCTCGTTGTTGAGCGTGCTGGTAGGCGCAGTTCCCGCTGTTCATGCTGCGGAATCCTTGTCGCTGATTCCCGATTCAGCCGAAGCGCTAGGTATCGCTGGCGGACGTTTCGCCAACCTCCAAGACGCCACGACTGCCAGGGTAGCCCCGGCATCGATGGTGGACGCGGAGCAGGCTTCCATTCAGGTGAATGCAGGGCTCTGGAGATCAGACATCGGCCTGGAGTCCAGCGCAGGGATTTCTCTTCATAACAACGATCCCTGGGTTTACCCCGCCAGCCTCTATGCCGTCGTTCCCTTCTTGGATAATCGGATGGCCGCGGGACTTGGGATCAGCACGCCTTACGGTCTGGGTTCTCAATACTCGAAATCCTCGCCGCTAAAATACCTCGTGCCCTATGAGTCCAGCCTGATGACCTACAGCATCACGCCTTCCCTGGCTTTTCGCGTCACGGACAGCGTCAGTGTTGGGCTCGGCCTGGATTTCATGTATGGCGACCTTCGCATCAATCAGCTTTTTCCCCTGGTGCCAGGTGTAGATGGAGAGTTTCGGTTCGATGCCCAAGGCTGGGGTGCGAGCGGGTTTGGCAGCGTTCTCTGGAAGATCACTCCAAGGCAGCGCCTGGCCTTGGTTGGCCGCCTTCCCCTGCGCCTAGAGATGGATGGTGACCTGCAGATTCGGACTGCTGGGACCACAATAACCGACTTTGAGACGGACATGACGTTCCCTGGCTCTATCGGTCTTGGTTATGGGATTGATCTGACGGATCGCTTCACCTTGGGCTTTGATTTCAAATGGTCGGCCAACAGTTCGCATGATGACATCCCGCTGCGGACCAAAAACGTCACCCTCCCGCAGCAGAGCCTGCCGTTGAAATGGAAAAACTCCATCGATCTGGGTGTTGGCGGTACCTACAAGCTGTCGAAGAGCTGGCTCTTGCGTGCAGGCTATCTCTTCTCGGAAAACTCAATGCCGGACAGCACCTATACGCCCTCCATCCCCGCCTATGACCGCCACATCTTCAGCTTCGGCCTGGGCTGGCGTGGGAAAAGCAACCGCATCGATGCCACTTACGGATTCATCTACAACCCCGACCGAACCGTCACTGGAGCGAGCACGGCAGCCTTCAATGGCAGTTATCGGCATCAATGGCATGTCCTCAACCTTAGCTTTACCCACCTTTTCTGACCGTGTCAGAAAGTCAGGCGGCGGCAGGTGCAGCCTCAGCGCGTTTGCGCCCGTCTCCATGGGCGGAGCTTCGGTGCATTTTTTAGCCTGTCCGGCCTGGTTTTAATTACCAACGATTTATGGTTTTCGACATTGTCCCCCAGACGGCATCCGGCGGCCCGCTCGCCGGCGACCGCCTTGGCATCATCTACTGCCGCAACAGCCAGGGTGCCGAGGTGCGAGGTACCATCCTCCGGCTGACGAGGCACTCTGCTGTGTTTGAGGTGTACAACCCATACAGCATCCTGCAGCTGTCTGAGGTGCTCAGTGAGCTGCAGATCAGCGTCAACGAGCGTGTCCTTTATTCAGGGCGCGCGGTCATCAGCAACTTATTAAACGCAGGAATCATGCTCGTGCTGGAAGCCGCTCTCGAGGAGGAGGGCTGGCGCAATGTGGATGCGTTCAATCCGCTGGGGGATCTGAAACGGCTCAGCGGTGAGCTGGCGGACTTTCTTCAGGACAGCAAGCGGGTGTTCCAGGTGAATCCAGAGTTCAAGCTGGTCGTGTCGGACATCCAATCCATCCTCGTGGACCTCCGCCGTTGGATGGAGCAGGTGGAATTCGGAGTGAACACGTTGCCTGCGACCGACCGGGATCACGTGGAGCTGGAGATCATCCGCAGTCTCGAGGACCCCGTAGTGCCTGTCATGCTGCCGCTGATGCGGAAATTTGAAGGCATTGCAGGTGAGATACCGCCTGAGCAGCAGCCCGTGCATCGCAGCTACATCAAGCGCCAGCTGCATCCCCTGGTGCTGTGCGCCCCCTTTGTTTACCGGACTTTCGTCAAGCCGCTCGGCTACGCTGGCGATTATGAAATGGTCAGCATGATGCTGCGCGACCCATACGAAGGCGGCAGCACTTATGCCAAGCTCCTGAACAAGCTCTACCTTGAGATTCCTCCAGTCATCGCGCATCGGAACAGGATCACCTATCTCGTGGAGCGCCTGTCCGAGGAGACTCAGCGCATGAAAACCTTGGGGCGGCGTGCCCAGGTCTTCAATCTTGGCTGCGGGCCGGCGCAGGAAATTCAGCGGTTTTTGAAGGATCAGCCCATCAGTGATGAAGCGGATTTGACGCTCCTGGATTTCAATGACGAAACGATCGAGAATACGGCGGCGACGACACGGAAAAACGCCGTTGAACATGGTCGCCGCACAGGTCTGAGCTTCGTGAAGAAATCGGTGCAGCAGGTTTTGAAGGAATCCATGAAGTCTGGAGGACCGGAAGCCGGACGATATGACTTGGTTTATTGCGCCGGTCTTTTCGATTACCTCTCGGACAGGATTTGCCGACGTTTGCTGGAGATTTTTTATGACATGCTGGCGCCCGGTGGACTTTTGATTGCCACAAATGTCCACCCGAGCAACGACTGGAAAAACTGGATGGAGTACCTCGCGGAATGGCACCTGGTCTACCGTGATGAGCAGCAGTTTCTGGCCTTGGCCCCATCTGCAGCCTCCCCTGATTCCATCAGGGTCATTCCTGATGCCACGGGCGTGAACATCTTCCTGGAAGTGCGCAAGCCGGATGTCCCTTCATGATGCTCACGACGAAAGCCAGTCTTTACGAGGCCGATGCGGGCCTGAGGCGTGAGTTTCAGGCTTACGAGAGGGATATTCGCATCAGCAACTACCGCAACTGCGCGATTCTCGCGGCCTTTTTCATGGTGGCGGGTGCATCTCTCGACTGGATTGTTTACGGCACAGATGGAGTGAAGGCCTTCATTCACCTGCGTGTGATATCGGCGGTCATGCTGCTTGGCATCCGGATGGCATTGAAGCATCCTTTTGGGCGTGAATGGCATCGTCCACTCGGGCTCGCCATGGGGATTCCATTGATGGGGGCGATTGGCTGGATGATTTATGTCAATGAAGGTTATGCCTCCCCCTACTATGCGGGATTGAACCTTGTGCTTGTGGGCGCTGCGATCCTGATGCGCTGGCCTTTGTTTGAGAGCTGTCTCGTTGTCGTGCTCACGCTCGGCATTTACCTGCTGGCTTGCGTCCTTCATGGCCCCATTTCAAAACTCA
>CALDGV010000321.1 GCA_937941745.1 uncultured Prosthecobacter sp.
TCCACCCTCTCCGACAGCCTCCGCCACCTCGGTTTCGAGGTCAAAAGGTTCAAAACCGGCACCCCCTGCCGCATCAACAGCCGCAGCATAGACTTCTCGAAGTGCGAAGAACAGCCAGGGGATACCCCGCCGCCGCCCTTCAGCTACCTCTCAGGAGTGATCGATAGTGAAGAACTGGCTTGGCAGAATACCTCTCATTTCGGTTACAGAAGCACGACTTCCCTGCCTCGGAGCCCCTTCACCCTAAACAATTGGTCCCCCGAATCGTTCCACGTGGAACAAATCCCCTGCTGGATCACCTACACGAACCCTCAAACGCACGACATCATCCGGGCCAATCTGGACAAATCCCCCATGTATTGTGGGCGGATCGAGGGTGTTGGACCACGCTACTGCCCTTCCATCGAGGACAAGGTCGTCCGTTTTGCCGAGAAGGATCGGCACCAAGTCTTCCTGGAACCGGAGGGGCATCACACCAACGAGTATTACATCAACGGCGTCTCCACTTCCCTGCCCTACGAGGTTCAGCTCGATTTCATCCGCAGCATCACCGGCCTAGAGAAGGCCGAGATCATCCGCCCCGGCTATGCGGTCGAGTATGATTACTGCCCGCCCACCCAGCTCTACCCGACCTTAGAGACAAAACGTGTCTCCGGCCTCTACTTCGCTGGGCAGATCAATGGCACCTCCGGCTACGAGGAAGCCGCCGGCCAAGGCCTGCTGGCGGGTGCGAATGCGGCCCTGAAAGTGCAAGGCAAAGCACCTTTCATCCTGAGCCGGAGTGAGGCCTATCTCGGCGTTCTGGTCGATGACCTTGTCACCAAAGGCGTCACGGAGCCCTACCGCCTTTTCACCTCGCGCGCCGAATACCGTCTGCTCCTCCGCCAGGACAACTGTGACCTTCGCCTGACTCCGCGCGCCGCCGAAGTGGGACTTGCCTGCCCTACGCGGACCCGCCTCACTCAGGAAAAGGCCGCGCTCTTGTCGGAGGCCATGACCTTTATCCAAAGCACCAGCCACGACTCCTCCCGAATCCACGCCTGGATCAAACGCACGGAAAACGACCATACCAAGCTCCCCCAGGAGCTGCGCGGCAAGTTCCCCGACTCCATCTGGCAGCTCGTGGAAAACGACGTGAAATACGAAGGCTATGTCAATCGGCAGGAAGTGATGCTGGAGAAGACCGCCCGGATGGAAGAGAAGGAAATCCCTGCCAGCTTCGATTACACCAAGGTTCAGGGACTGAAGAAAGAGGCCTATCTTCGTCTCTCTCAAATCAAACCTGCCACTCTTGGCCAAGCCACCCGCATTCAAGGCGTCACCCCTGCAGACATTGCCCTGCTCGCGGTAATGCTGAGGAAGAGCTGATTTGCACCATGGAAACGGATGCTGAAAAACAGATCCCAGAGACACTCTTCAAATACTGTGATGAGGGTGCGTTAGCTGGCCTCGACTCTGGGATGATGATGTTTTCGAAGCCACTCGACCTCAATGACCCTTATAATTTTTGCCGGACCTTTCCTTTCTGTTCGCGGGCCTAGAACACCAAACGCCTTCGACTAGACCTGGAGTCTTTCGGATACTCTCCTTATGAGAGACCTCCTGGCTGTTTGCTGACAGACCAGGCACATCACTGGATCCGCAAAGTGTCAGCGGACTGGTTCATTACCTCTCTTTCTGAGGCAGATCACAATGTGCGAATGTGGGCCCAATACAGCGGCAATCACGCGGGTCTGAAACTGAGTCTGCGGTTGTCAGAAGAGATGAAAAAGAATGTGATCAAAGTGGACTATGAGCAGTCCTCGCGACTTGATATCTCAGTGCTCACAAACCAAAATATGAGTGCCGCAAAGAAGGGCGAGCTATTGAAGAGTCTTGCCACGACAAAAGGAAAAGACTGGGAGCATGAAAAAGAACTTCGTTGGTTCTTTCATCCTCAAATCCACCCCTACCCCCACACGACATTCGACACCAAGCTTCTAAACGGCAAAATGAAAGCCTTCGTCCCATTGGGTGATGATTGCATTACGCGCGTGACTCTCGGTTACCGAAGCAGCGAGTCACTGCTCACTTCGCTGTTGGAGATTCGCAAGAAGCGGAAAGCCCGTTGGGAAGTGGCGAAAGCCAAGCTCAGCCTTCACTCCTTTCAGTTTGAAGAAGAACTGATTCAGATACCTAACGAATCATAAAAGAAGCCCAGACTATTATTGTTCTTTAGAACACTTCATGAGCTTTACAGGGACAAGCTGCGCCAGATTCTAATAACCATAGTCCTGCTTCTACCCTGCTTGGCCTCTGACAGCTCAATTATAAACCCACTAGAATTCTCAGAGAAAACTGTGGGTAAAGTGCGGATAAGTGGTAGCAGGATTGAGAAGAGATCGTGAAAGTGAGACTTGTTGATGGCTACTCACAGTTTGTGCCCAACTTTATGGGCAGCTTTTAGAGCTGTGGAACGCTTGAACTGACAGGCTGGAACGCACTTCTTGTAGTTATCCCCAGCCTATATGACTGAGAAGATTCAAGGCTCTATCTCATCTCCAATCATAAGAGCTGGGAAGAAGTGGAACATCTCATCCATTGATGCTGCTCAACCTAGCGAGGAGATACTGCTCCTAGATCGTGAGCACTCCGGAAGAGTCTTTCTGAGTCCTCGACAGGGAAAGAAAGCGCACCCGGCAGGGATCGAACCTGCGACCAGAGGATTAGAAATCCACTGCTCTATCCACTGAGCTACGGGTGCCTGGAAGGAAGCTCTGAGGCTCGCTGAAAACAGCGTCTCTTCAAGATGCAAATTGGCCTGTTGCGGGGCTTTCCAGGCATGAAAAAGGCGGCCCCTGATAGGAGCCGCCAAAGTTTAGCAGGGAGTGTCTCAGAGCAGCGTTGATGCTCCTCTGGACGAGCTGATCAGACCTTCCAATCGCCGCGATAGCTGCGGGTGAGCCACTTCTCGTCGCCACCGGAGACGATTTTGTGTTCCGTAGGATTCCATTTCACATTGGCTCCATACCAGTAGCCAAAGTTCATGAGATGGCAGGCGATGGCGCTGCTGGCACCTACGCCGGCATGGCAGATGGGCTGCTGACGGCTTTTGACGCAGCCGATGAAGTCCGCGATCTGGTCCTTGCTGACGTAGAGCTTGGTTTTGGCGTTCGCGAGGAATTCACGCTCAGCAAGCGCCACCTCGCGGTCCACGGAGGTGCCTTTGCTGGTTTCCTTGTCACGGAAGGCAAACTTGTCCTTGCCGCCGAGAGTGAGGGCGAATTTTCCGCGGCCGACGTTCACTTCACCTTCGGTGCCGTGGAAAGTGCAGCCCATGCTGCCATCGGCATGGGTGAGGACCACGCCATTGGCATAAACGAGCTGGCCGCCGCGCTTGGCGGTTTCGTGATTGGCTGGAGCACGTACTTCTACCGGTCCGTTCTCATCCATGCCAAGGCCCCACTGGGCGATGTCGATGTGATGGGCGCCCCAGTCAGTGACCATGCCGCCGCCAAACTCACGGGTCTTGCGCCAGTTAGGGAAGACCTTGCTCTCGCCGATCGGGCAGAGCTCATGGTTGAAAGGCACCAGGGGAGCCGGACCACACCACATGTCCCAGTCGAGACCTTCAGGCTTGGGTTCTTCAGGATAAGCGTTCGGCCAGGCTGGGTCACCAAAGGAGACCGTGATGGTCTTCACATCGCCAATGACACCGTTGCGGACGAGCTCGCAGGCAACACGAAACTCCTTGCTGGAACGCTGCATGGAGCCGGTCTGGAGCACTCGATTGTACTTCTTCGCAGTTTCGACGACGGAGACAGCCTCATGGATGTTGTGCGTCAGCGGCTTCTCACAATAGACATCCTTGCCATGGCTGAGGGCGCTGTTGGTGATGATGGCATGCCAGTGGTCGGGCGTGGCAATGCAGACTGCGTCGATGTCGTCCCGCTCGGTGATTTCGCGGAAATCATTCACAGAGGCACAAGGCTTGCCATTGCCGCCTCCGTTTTTGGCATAGTGGTCATCGACCTTCTTTTTGAAGAGGTCGCGACGCATGGCATAGACGTCGCAGACAGCGACCACTTCGACTTCGGGATACTGAAGGAAACGGCTCAGTAGTCCGCCCATCTGCTTGCCCATGCCGATGAATCCCATCCGGATCTTGCCGTTGGGAGAGGCATCTGCGGACCAGATGCGGCCTGGAAGGATGAAAGGAGCGGCCACAGCGCCAGCGGCGGTGGTCAGAAAGGAACGACGGGTATTGGAATGAGTCATGGTTTTTGAATCAAAAACAGGCACATCCATACGCAACCGCAGCAGCGATCCTGCATCGAGTTGATGAAAAGCTGTGATCTTCTGGAGCAACCTGCTGGCGTGCCGATGGCGAGGCGCAAAAACCTTTATTGATCAGCTTTCAGTGACATCCATACATCCCTCACCTTTCACCCCGAATGCTGTCCTTTCTCCTGCGCCGACTCCTGAGCAGCATTCTTGTGCTGTTCTTTGCGGTGTCACTGACCTTTCTGCTGACGCGCCTCCTGCCAGGCGGCCCCTTTGACCGGGAGAAAGGCGGCGCGGCAAAGGTGCAGGAAGCCTTGCAGGAGAAGTACAAGCTCAACGGCACCCTCTGGCAGCAGTATGCTTCCTATCTGGCCGACCTCGCTCGCCTGGATCTGCGAGTTTCGACCAAGTATCGGGATTGGTCTGTGACGGAGATTCTGGGGCAGAAGATGCCCGCCTCCCTCAAGCTGGGTGGCATTGCGTTTGTCATTGCCAGCGTCCTGGGTGTTCTGCTTGGAGCCGTCGCCGCCCTGCGCCGCGACACGGCAGTAGACTGGCTTGCGATGCTTGCCGCCCTGGTGGCCATCTCGATTCCTTCGTTCATCACAGGACCATTCCTGATCGCGGTGTTTGCCTTGTGGTTAGGCTGGCTGCCTGTTGGAGGGTGGGGTGATGTCTCGCATCTCGTGCTGCCTGCCCTTTGCCTGTCGTTTCCATACATCGCCTATGTGGCGCGATTGATGCGCAACAGCCTGCTGGACGTCTTGAAGAGTGATTTTCTGCGCACGGCCAAGGCAAAGGGGCTGACGGAGGCCCAGGCTCTGGGGCGTCATGCACTCAAGGTGGCGATTTTGCCGGTAGTCACCTACCTCGGCCCCCTGGCGGCGCATCTGCTGACAGGTTCCATGGTGGTGGAAACGGTCTTCAACATCTCCGGCGCCGGGAGCATCTTCGTGAATTCGATCCAGAACCGGGATGTCTTCCCGCTGTGCGGTGCGGTGATCGTGTACTGCACGCTGCTCGTCGTGTTCAACCTCGTCGTGGACCTGCTTTACAGCGTCCTCGACAAACGAATCCGCCTCCATGCCTGAAGCGACGAACCAGGCCCCTGCCCTGCACCGGCCCGATGGCTGGGAGATCGTGCGGCGGAACCGGCCGGCAATGCTTTCGCTGGTCTTTCTTGCAGGCATGGTTGTGCTGGCCTTCACGGTGCCATTCTTTCTTCCCGAGGCTTTGAAGACAACCAGCCAGGGCGTGTTCCTGCCTCCGCTTTCCGCCGGGGCTGAAGCTCCGGTGATGCATCTTTGTGGCACCGACAAAAACGGCCAGGACCTTTTCTACCGGCTCCTGACAGGAGCACAGGTTTCGTTAGGCGTAGGAATTGTGGGGGCGGCCATCTCCCTGGTGATCGGCACCTTGTATGGAATGATCAGCGGCTTCATGGGCGGCCGGGTGGATGCCCTGATGATGCGTGCGGTGGATCTCCTCTATGCCGTGCCGCGCATTCTCTTCATCATGATCTTCATCGCCGCCTTCGACGGCTTTTTCAAAGACTGGCTCGATGCGCTGCGCCTGGCCTCCCAGAAATCCGGCTGGGTTTCGGTGGAGAGTGCGACACGACATCTGATGCCCTATTCCAAGATTGTGGTCATGATCCTGAGCCTGGGCCTGGTGGAGTGGCTCACGATGGCGCGGATTGTGCGGGGCCAGGTGCTCGTGCTGCGCGAGCTGACCTTTGTCACCGCTTCAAGGGCCATGGGCCAGAGTGGCTGGCAAATCCTGCGCAGGCACCTTCTGCCAAACCTTAGCACCATCATTCTCACCTATCTCACGCTGACCATCCCTGCCGTGATCCTGGATGAGTCCTTCCTGAGCTTCCTGGGGCTGGGGATTGAGGATCCTGCTGCCAGCTGGGGCAGTTTACTGAAGGATGGTGCGCAGGTCATCAACCCCGTGGAAAGCAAGTGGTGGCTCCTCGCCTTCCCGGCCCTGCTCATGTCCATCAGCCTTTTGGCGCTGAACTTTCTCGGAGACGGCCTGCGGGATGCCTTTGACCCGAAGAGCAGTGATTGAAGACGCCATGAAGGCTAAATCAGCAGATCCCAGAGATGCCTGACCTCCTCCTCGGGGATCATCGGGTCGAGCGTCTCAGCCGCGATGTCACCAAAGAGGCCGCGGGCCTTTTCCGAAAGGTTCGCCAGCCTGACCCGGAGCGCGTTGATGGTGATGCCGAAGCCACGCGCCACCTCGGCTTGGGAAGGGCCGGACTTGGGCCAGCCATGCAGAAGATGCGGCCGCAGCACGGCATAGAGTTCCGGGCGCTTCTGCACCTTGGGATCTGCATCGAGCCTAGCCAGGGTCTGCTCCCACAAACCTGCCGCCAGTGCCAGATCGCAGGCCACGCCTGCATCCAGCCCACGTTGCTGACGACTGAACTCAAGCTCGGCGATGGCAAACTGCCAGTCCACATGCACGGCGCTGCCACCCCGCTTGTGCGTGGAGCGCTGTGCCCGGCGGTTGTTCAGGCGGTTGTTGAAGCTGCGGATCATCCAGCCGCGGAGCCGTCCTTTTTCCTTTTGCAGGGTGGCCAGCGCGTTTTGCCCGAGCACTTGGAAGAAAAAGTCCTGCACGGCGTCCTCAGCATCATGAGGGTCGAGCCCTGAAGCTCGGGCGTAATGGTAAAGAGCGCGTCGATAAGCCGTGCAGAGGCGCTCCAGAGCGATGTCTGAACCCCGCTGATCCTTCGATTGGATCAGATGCACCAGCGTCCAGCTGGTGGTGGGAAAGAAGCTGACGGGGGGCTCCACAGTGAGGGATGAAAGGCTGGCATCTGGCTCTACCGGAGAAAAGCCAATTCGTTACCAAGAATTTGCGCTCTTGGGCGATTTAAGGCTGTCCTCACAGACAGTGAGCTCAGCAAGATGTAGCGACACATCCGATAATCCTTCGCTTGGAGACATGGAAACCCTGGAATCTTCGACCACCTCCCTGCCTCAGCCTGACTGGCTGCGGGAGCTTGGCTGGGCCGAAGCGTATGAGGTGCGGCGCCTCATCGGCCGCGGTGGCATGGGTCGTGTTTATGAGGGCTTGCACCTCCAGCTCGGCATCCCTGTGGCGCTGAAGATCATTGACCCAGGCCTGGTCAATGAGGCGCACATGCGGGCGCGGTTCGAAAAGGAGGCGCAGACGCTGGCACGCCTGCAGGAGCCGGTTCCTCATCCCAACATCGTCCGGGTGATTGACTTCAAGCTGCTCGATCACGTGGGCTGCATCGTCATGGCCTATGTGCCCGGCATGGACATCCGCGCCTGGTGCGTGGATGGCGATCTGGACATGAATGCCCGAGTGGCCCTGCTGGAGCAGGTCGCAAGGGCGGCAGGATACTTTCACAGCTTTGGTCTGATCCATCGAGACCTAAAGCCTGCCAACATTCTGGTGCGGCGCGGCACGGGTGAGCCGGTGATCGTCGATTTCGGCATCGTGCGAGGACGGGAAGACCTCACTCTGACACGCACCCAGCAGGCCATGGGGACGACGGCCTACATGGCCCCTGAGCTCCTGGGAGTGCGGCATGAGTTTCCCAAAGGCGATCCAGCAATGACGGAGGTCCAGCCTGAGATCCACCCTGCTGCAGATGTCTTTTCTCTGGGTGTGATTCTGTATGAGCTGCTCTGCGGTGAGGTGCCTTATGGCAGCACTCTGGCAGAGGTGCTGCCCCAGCATCAGAAGGAAATCACCCCCAGCAGGATCGCCGAGGCGATCCGCCGCATCCCCCGGGACCTGCAGCGAATCTGCCTCAAGGCCATCGCCCACCGTCCAGCCGACCGCTATGCCAACGGTTCGGAGTTTGCCGAGGATCTGGCGCGCTACTTGAGGGGAGAGACGGTGCAGGCCCGCCCTGTTTCATCCCTGCGCCGCATCGCCCGCCGTGCCCAGCGACAGCCGCTTCTATGCCTGGCGGTGGGCGCGGGGCTGCTGCTCGCCCTGCTGGCCATGGGTCGAATGATCTGGGACCTGGAGCAGGTGCGCCTGTCCAACCTGCGCGAGCAGATTGGAGCGAACATGCCGGTCACCACCTGGTCCACGGACCAGATGCTCAAGACGGATCGTTTGATTGATCAGCTGGAGCATTACGATCCTGCCCAGGCAGCTCATTACCACCGGACCCTGATCCAGGGCGCGGTGCGTGAGGTGATGCATGTGCTGAAACAGCCGCGCATCAGTGAAAAAGACCGTTCCGACATCGAGCAGACCCTGGTCTGGATCACGCATCACGACCCGAAGGAGGCGTCACGCCTCCGCCAAGTGGTCGAGCAGCGTCAGTCGCGCTGGGATGACCTGCTGGTCATCAAACCTCCCTTCGACCAGGCCGGGAACTGGTTTCAGACGGTCCCCGTGAAGCCTCAAGACAGGCATCTGGTGATACCGCGTGCGGACTCCCGGAGCCGTATCCTGAAATTCTCGAAGCCTGCTCCTTTGGAAATCCAGGCCACGGTGCTCATTCCCGCCAAAGGAGCCCGAGGCCTTGGCTTCAAGGCCTTGGTCAACGGTGCCTGGCATTCCTTCGAGCTGCATCAGCCCCCGCCATCGGCCGTGGTTCAGCACTTGCAGCAGTTCCAACACATCAAGGCACCTGCCGCCGCTCTGGAGATCAGGCGAAAGGACGGCATCCTGGTGGCAGTGCCGCTTTCTGCGACCCTTCAGCCTGGCAGGCAGGTGACTTTAAAACTCCACCTGGAGGGCAGGCACATGAGCCTGCAAATCCAAGGTGTCGGCCAGGTCGAATACGATTCCCGCTACCAGTCCTACGAGCCCGTGCAGGTCGCGTTGGTTAGTCCGGATGAAATCCATCTGAGCGAGCTCAGATGGAGCGGGCCCGTCAAGCTGCCAGCGCGCAGCGCCCTGGAGAAGGGAGATGCGAATGCCAGTGCGAGCAGGTGGGCTGCGGCAGAAGAACAGTTTCTCCAGCTTGCCGGCGATCCGCAGTTTGGTGCAGAGGCGCTTTTCAAGGCCGGAGACTGCCAGTTTGAGCAAGGCCGCCTGCAGCAGGCCTGCGAAACCTGGGAGAAGGTCCTCAGAGGTCCTGAAAGCCCCTGGCGAACGGAGGCCTGCCTGCAGCTCTGGTATGTCCATGCCAAC
>CALDGV010000322.1 GCA_937941745.1 uncultured Prosthecobacter sp.
CGGGCGGCTTTCATGGCTTCCTCCGCCGGAGGTGAAAGAGGACTGTGGATGAGGCCGAATGCTGGGTAAGCTGTATCTATCATGAGCCTCCTTTGCGATCTCCAGTCTGAGCACGCCCGCTACCTGACCCGCCGCTGGTTTTTTCAGGAGTGCGGTGTTGGCATGGCATCCCTGGCTGCGATGGATCTGATGCGTTCCCAGGGCCTCGCAGCACCGGCCCCAGCCAATCCGCTGGGCATGAAGCGCCCCCACTATGCTCCCAAGGCCAAGCGGGTCGTTTACCTTTTCATGGGTGGTGCGCCCAGCCATCTGGAGCTTTTCGACAACAAGCCCGAACTGGCGAAGTGGGATGGCAAGCTGCCGCCTGCCGATCTGCTCAAAGGCTACCGTGCGGCCTTCATCAATCCCAACAGCAAGCTTCTAGGTCCCAAGTTCAAGTTCGCCAAACATGGCCAGAGCGGTGCTGAAATCAGCGAACTGCTGCCTCATCTTTCCAAGATCGCCGATGACCTGACGATCGTGCGCTCCATGAAGACCGACGCCTTCAATCATGCGCCCGGCCAGATTCTGATGAGTACTGGATCGCAGATTTTCGGGCGGCCGAGCTTTGGTGCCTGGACTCTCTACGGACTGGGCACCGAGAACCAGGACCTGCCAGGTTACGTGGTGATGCAGAGTGGCCAGAAAGGCCCGAGCGGCGGTCTTTCCAACTTTGGCTGCGGCTTTCTGCCGACCGTTTACCAAGGCGTGCCTTTTCGCAGCAGTGGCGAGCCAGTGCTTTTCCTCAACAATCCCAAGGGCGTGACCGATCGGACGCAGCGCCAGACCCTCGATGCGCTGAAGCAACTCAATGAAGAGCGCCTCGGCCTTGTTGGTGATCCGGAGATCGCGGCGCGCATCAACAGCTTTGAACTGGCCTATCGGATGCAGCAGACGGCTCCGGAGATCATGGACATCTCGCAGGAGCCCAAGCACATCCTGGACATGTATGGTGCCAAGCCTGGCGAGGCGTCTTTCGCCAACAATTGCCTTCTCGCCCGCCGCCTGCTGGAACGCGGAGTCAGGTTCGTCCAGCTCTTCCATGAGGCCTGGGATCACCACGGCGGCCTGGTGGGTGGGTTGAAGACCCAGTGTGGCCTCACCGATCAGCCGTGCGCAGCCTTGGTCCATGATTTGAAGCAGCGAGGCCTTCTGGAGGACACGCTGGTGATCTGGGGCGGGGAGTTTGGGCGCACACCGATGGTGCAGGGGGGCAGCGATGGCCGAGACCATCATCCCAATGCCTTCACCATGTGGTTCGCCGGCGGTGGCATGAAGCCAGGCCTGACACTCGGAGAAAGTGACGAGTTCGGCTTCAACGTCACTCAGGATCAAGTGCACGTGCATGATCTTCATGCCACGCTTCTTCATCTGCTCGGCTTCGAACACACCAAATTGGCGGTGCGCTTCCAGGGGCTGGACATGCGACTCACCAACGTCCACGGCGAACTGGTCAGCAAGATGCTGGCCTGAGCCGGTTTTTCGAGGCATCAAAAAAGACTGCACGCCATCATGCAGCTCCGAGGTTTTGCTTCACAAGGACAGGCTATCTCCTTCAGAATCCAGGGATGATAAAAGCCTCGTCGTTGCTCTCCATCCTGCTGGCCTTCGTTTTTGGCCTCCCTCTGTTCGCCCAAAGGGAGATGCGGGACCTGCAGGGCTACTTTCCCTTCACGCCTGTGGCTTCTCCTGAAGCCTGGGTGAAGCGTCGGGAGGAGGTTCGCGACAGGGTTTTACTTGGCTGCGGCCTCCTGCCGATGCCTGAAAAGACACCGCTAAACGCAGTGGTTCATGGCCGCGTGGAGCGCGATGACTACACGATCGACCGTGTTTACTTCGAAAGCCTGCCCGGACATTTCGTCACCGGCAGCCTCTATCTGCCCAAGCCTCTGCCTGCTTCCATGCCCGGCATCCTCTGCCCTCATGGTCACTGGCCGGATGGCCGCTTCATGGACCTCGGTCCGGGCACGGCAGCAACCCTACAGCAGATCCAAACGGGGGCGGAGAAACTTGAAAGCGGAGCACGGTCGCCCTTGCAGGCCCGATGCGTGCATCTGGCGCGCATGGGCTGCGCCGTGTTTCACTACGACATGCTAGGTTACGCTGACTCGATCCAGTTCAATGAGCATCGCCACGGTGCGCGGAAGGAGGGATTCCTCTCGCCCAAGGCCGATCTGAGTCTGCAGACCTACTTTGGCCTGCAGACCTGGAATGGGCTGCGTGCGGTGGATTTTCTCTTGGGGCTGCCTGGAGTGGATGCCCGGCGGATTGGCTGCACAGGAGCTTCCGGCGGCGGCACGCAGACGATGATGATAGCGGCGTTGGATCCACGCATCACCGCCGCCTTTCCGTGCGTCATGGTTTCCACTTCGATGCAAGGTGGCTGCACCTGCGAAAACACCCACTACCTGCGCATCGGGCAGGGGAATATTGACATTGCCGCACTGACGGTGCCGCGCCCTCTGGGCATGACTGCGGCTGACGACTGGACCAAGGAACTGGCCACCAAGGGCTTGCCGGACTTGAAGAACCTGTACGCGATGCTTGGCGTGCCTGACAAAATCACTGCTCACATCGCCACGCAGTTTCCGCACAACTACAACCTGCCTTCTCGCCTGGCCATGTATGCCTTCTTCAACAGGCACTTTGGCCTGGGTGTTCAGGAACCGATCCAGGAGCGCGA
>CALDGV010000323.1 GCA_937941745.1 uncultured Prosthecobacter sp.
GCCCCTCTCGCCGGAGGCGGATTCACCACCCGCGCTGTGCGCGGCACGCAGGCGGATGAAGCCGCCTTCACCGCCGAAATCGCCGCCAGCACGGGCGTGGAACCCGCCAAGGTGCCCCTCGTCATCCAGGCGTTTTTTGACAAGATCCTCAACTGCTCCAGCGGCTGCGACTGGAGCTCGGAGATGTATGGCTGCCTCAGCTTCCGGCCCACCAGCGGCGGCAACGAGGCCTCCCCGGCTGACTTCCACAATCCGGATGACATCAATGCTGACATCGCCCTGACCATCGCTGCGGCCAAGATCCGGCAGTGGCGCGCCACCCTCTCCCTGGAAAGCATGGGCGAGGTGGGCCTCATCACTCCGGTGATCGACACCATCCTCGACATCACCACCGGCCAGGCCGACAAATACACCCCGGCCAACATGGTGCAGCTCCGTGGCGACAACCTGCGCTTCAAGCTCAGTGATGCCACGCAAGGAGTCTTCTTCAGGTCCGGCAGCGCGGCCGAGGTGCGCGCCACCCTCTACGGGCAGAATGAGCCCGGCATCGTGAGCTGCGCCATCCCTGCCGCGCTCAGCGGCCCCCTTCAGGTGCGCATCGCCGCCCACATCAACGGCAGCGTGCGGAGCTTCACCTACACCCACCTCATCGCCCCGGTCGCCTGAGATCCTGGCCGCCGCGCCTCCCACCCGCTTGGCGCTCCTTTTCAGACCTGCTCCTTCGTCCTTCGAGCCGTGCCACCGCCCATGCACCCCCACCCTCCCATGCCTCCCCAGGCCGCCTCTGGCAGCAAAACAGGTGCCCCCTGGTCGCGCCAGAGGTCCGGGGTCCGGCTCCCGAAGGTGCCCTCTGCTCGTGCTGGAGGTCCGGGGTCCAACTCCCGGAGGTGCCCACTCCTCGCGTTGGGGAGCTGGGGTCCACTTCCGGGAGGTGCTCCCTCCTCGTTTAGCAGGTCGGGGGTCCAGCTTCAGGCGGTGCCCCCTGGTCACGTCGGAGGTCCGGGGTTCGGCTTCAGGAGGTGCCCCCTGCTCGCGCCAGAGGTCCGGGGTCCGGCTTCAGGAGGTGCCCCCTGTTGGCGCATCACCCCCGGCCTGCTGCTGAGCCACCCCCGGGGTCCTGCTGCCGCAGAGACCCTGCCCGTCACGGTCTCTGCCCATCTCCACCCCCCTCTCCGCCCATCCCATGTTTGATCCTGCCCAGCCCGCCGAAGGCTCCGCCCTTTCCAGCGCCGTCATGCGCAGCCAGCTGAACAGCCTGAAGGCCCTGCTGGATGCCATCAGCGCCATCACCCAGGTGCAGGTGGATGGTGTGACCACCCTCAGCCCAGATCAGCCTGCCACCGCCAGCGCCACCCTCACGGGGGATGCCGTGCACTTCACCTTTGCCATCCCGCAGGGGCAGGCTGGGGAGCCCGGAGCGCCCGGCGGCACGGGCGGGGATGGCCCGCCTGGGCCGCAGGGGCCGCCCTTTGCCCAGGCTGTGGTGGATTCCGTGGACACCCTGCCGCCTGGCAGCCCGGCCAGCGTCAGCGTGAGTTTCGATGGCACCTACGTGCGCTTCAGCTTTGGGCTGCCCGCAGGGCAGGAGGGCCCGGCTGGGCAGCCGGGGGAGGTCACCCAGTCCGCCCTGGATTCTGCCATCAGCACCACGGCCCTGAACCCCGGCAGCATCAGCCCTATGAGCCTGTATTTCAGTGATCCACCCACGGCCTCAGAACTCTACCAAGTGCAGGACAAGATCAACGAGCTCATCTCCGCCCTGCGCCGCAATCCCTGAGCCTGAAACCGCACCGGGACGAAGGGGATGGCCTGGCAGGCTGCCGTTCCCCGCCGGTGCACCACTCCCAGCATTCACCCCACCCCCTACTCATCCATGGCCTACACCCCATCCAGCAAGTTGAAGCCCATCCTCGAAGTCGTTGAAACCGCTAAGAGCCTTTTCCGAGGCAGGTTGGAGCAGTTGCAAACCTCCGGCGGCATGACTCGCGAAGCCTATGTGCGCTACCTTTCCTTTCAGTATCACCTCACCAAGGGCGTGCAGCGTCATTTCCTGAAGGTGGCAGCGCATCCGCGCCTGGCCGGAAAAAACACTCTGCGTGAGTTCCTCTTCAAGTTCGGCCTGGAGGAGGAGCCGCACTACAAGGTGGCGGAGGTGGACCTTCAGCGTCTCGGTGAGAAACCGCTGCCCTGCCCGGTGGATGTGAGCATGTGGTGGGCCTACTTTGACCAGATCGTGGAGCAACGGCCTTTCGTGCGGCTGGGAGCCACCTGCGTCCTGGAGAACCTGGGGGCTGGCGCAGGTGCCTTGGGACATCATCTCCTCGATCACGCCCCCTTTCTGAACAAGTCGAACACACGCTTCATCACCATTCATTTTCACGAGCTGCTGCCGCACGGGGACCAGATCCTTTCAGCGCTTGACCGCGTGAGCCTGGGGGCTGAGGACATGGCGGAACTCGTGGAGGGGGCCAATGTGGGCTCCATCATTTACATGAGGCTGGCCATGTGGGCCTTGGGCCAGGATGAGCTGACCTGCCGCTGGTTCAACCCGGCTTCGAGCCTGGAACGTGTGGAGGATGGTGTTTACGAAGATCTGGCAGGGCTGGTGGATGGCTGAATGAAGAGCAGATGCCATGATTGGGATCGCCCTGAAAATGCTCTATGGCGCACCCGCGCGTGCCTTTTCCATGTTCTTTGGGATGACGTTTGCCGCCTTCTTGATGGCGCAGCAGAGCGGCATTTTCTGGGGGGTCATGACCTGGACCTATGCGCCGATGCGCGTGGTGCAGTCCAGGCTGTGGATCACTGCACCCCACGTGGAGCAGGTGAACGACTACGATCCGATGCGCCAGATTGATGTGCAGCGTGTGGCGAGCGTGGAGGGAGTGGCCTGGGCCGCCCCTGCGTTCTCCAGTCATTCCTATGCCAGGATGCCTGATGGCAGCCATCGGGCAATCCAGCTCATGGGCGTCGATGATGCGACCTTCGCCGGGGCGCCATGGCAGGAGGTTCAGGAAGGCATCGAAAGCCTCAGGCATCCTGATGGCGTGTGGGTGGATGATTATGGCCTTGAGCGGCTGGCGCCGGAAGGCGCGCCTCCGCTCAAGCTGGGGGACAGCTTTGAGATCAATGAGCGACGTGCTGTGATCACCGGAGTCTTTCCGGCAAGGCGTGCCTTCAGCGGCGCGCCGTTTGTACTCACAACCTTTCAGCGTGCCGCCTCCTACTCGCTGCCGCAGCGCAGGCTGGTGAGCTTCATCCTGGCAGAGCCTCAAATTCCTGGGGAAGCCGCCAGGGTGGCCCGCAGAATCGCCCATGAAACCGGGCTGCGGGCTTACACGGATGAAGAACTGGTGAATTCAAC